>CAZYBT010000172.1:0-2520 GCA_964645755.1 uncultured Rhizobium sp. | reverse complement strand
CAACCTTCCAAACAATCGTGCTCTCGTCGAATGGAAAGGTTTCTTCGACAAACGGCTTTGAAAGACAATGCATTAGGATCTGTTCGAACATCAATTTGAATGAAAGGTTTCCACAAAACTAATCAATCCTTTAACTTTGTAAAAATCTTTATTTCCAGAAATGCAAAAAAATCATCTAAAAGTTTTCTTGTTTTCCGCTGCTTTAGCAACAAATTTTGTCTTTGCCCAGACTTCAAAACCCAGTTCGATGGCAAAGCAAGCAGCAGAAATACAACAAAAAATATCCGAAAAAAAAACTCCCAGAGTTAGGTTAGATAAGTTGATATTCGACAACAAAGGTGTGGCATTCTATCAAAACCAGCCATTTTCTGGAGACTTTTTTCAAGTTTTTGATAACACCTCAGACCCTTCAAAGAAATTGGTTTTATCGAAACAAGGAACCATGTTGAATGGCTTAAAACATGGTGAATATCTTGAATTTAGCAAAGAAGGTGTTCGTCAAGTAAAAGAAACCTATTCAAATGGACTCAAAAATGGATTGTTTGAATACTATTTTGAAGACAATGGGGCATTGGAATTCCAAGGACAATTTCTTAACGGTGAACTCGACGGCGAAATCAAGTGCTTTTACAAAAGTGGGAACATTAAATATGTCAATCATTATTCCAATGGCAACAGAAATGGTTCTTGCATAGCCTATTTTGAAAATGGGCAAATTGAGTCCGAAGCAAACTTTGTAAACGAAATTCCTGATGGTGATGAAATTGGGTATTTTAAAACTGGAGCTGTTCGACATATTAAAACCTTTAATATGGGTGTGTTAAATGGTCGTAATTATGTGTTTCACAAGAATAATTGTCCCGCAATTGAAGAATATTACAAAAATGGCAAACTCGATAGCATCCAGAGGGTTTTTGATAATGTTACATGCAATATTATTACCTCAGGATATTGGAAAGATGGTCTAAAAAACGGCACTTTTGTTACGTTTGACATGTTTGCACATTTTGGAGACACATTGGAGATTCAGAATTTTGACATGGGAAAAAGACATGGATTCTCAGTAGTTTTCAAAGAGAAATTCGATGAGAAACTCCAGAAAAATATACTCCTCCCAGATACTTACGGCAATTATGTAAACGAATCTCCCGATGGTTTGTGGCACTATGGAATGGTATCTAATTACCAAAAACGTTTCGGAGAATATGATTTGGGCTTAAAAATGGGCGAGTGGTCTTATTTTGACATTGAAGGGAAACTACTTTGTAAGCAGTGGTACGATCAAGACGGAAATTTGTTGAAAGAAAAATTCTATAAAAAATAAAGTGAACCACAAAATTGAACCTTTCGTGATTGGGCTTACCGGTTTATCGGGTGCAGGTAAATCTTTTTATGTAAATGCTTTAAAGGAACGCTTGGGCGAACTTGTTTGTGTGGTGGGTTTTGATGATTACTATAAACCACTTGAGTTTCAAGAATTGGATGCTCATGGGGAGGCGAATTACGATTTACCTACAGCCCTGTATTCCGATAAATTCCACGAAGATTTACTTCAATTGCTTGAATATCACCCAGTTTTGATTAAGAAATATCAATTTGAGCATTACGATGCTCCCGAGGTAATTGAACCCATTTATCCTGCACCTATACTTTTGGTGGAGGGACTTTTTGTTATGGAATTTCAAGCAGTAGATGCTCTTTTAGACTATCGGGTGTTTATTGATTGTGACTTAGATTTGTGTTTCGAACGAAGATTGGCCCGAGACATTGCCGAAAGAAACATCCCTCGAAAAAGAAGTTTACACCAATGGGAATTTCATGTAATGCCTGCCTATTTGAATTATATTTTACCACATCGAGAACGATGTAATTTGGTGATTGAAAACAATGGACCTGCAAATCAGAATATACAAAATATAGTTGACTTTATCAAGAAAACAGCCCATCCATCTGTATCTCAATTGCTTACAGAAATTTAAAGGAGTATTTGCTCGCTACCTCTGTTTTCAGTATCATATATCACAAAGCTCGCCTTCCCAAACAATCCTGCAATCTCACCTGGGTTTAGATAGAGGGCTCTTCCAAATTTTTGTTTGTAATATTCGTGTGTATGTCCGAAAAACACAGCATCGTACCAATTGGTTTTAACCATTGTATGTGCGTAAAAAGGGTAATGCGTTACCCCAATTTTAACACCATCGATTACCAATGGATTGCTTGTGTCGCCTATATATTCGCCGTAAATCTTCAAATTTGGAAATTCTGATGCCACTCGTTGAATGTTGAAACGGTCACCATCATTGTTTCCAAAAACTGCATGAACTTCCATTCCGGAAGCGCCGAGTTCTTTTGCTACAAATGGAGAGCAAAAATCACCACAGCACACAATGGTCTCTATTTTTCTATCTTTTAGTATTGATATCGTGCGTTTTAGATTGTCTAAATGATCGTGTATGTCGCTAATGATTGCAAATTCCATAGATTGTGATTAAAATTTTGCTCGAAAATACAAAACGGTTG
>CAZYBT010000171.1:0-2533 GCA_964645755.1 uncultured Rhizobium sp. | reverse complement strand
CAATAATTGGTGCCAAGAAAATAAACCAAATTGTTTTTACAATTGAATCTGAATCAACAATTTCTTTGAGAGGCATGTATCCTTTTAAGGTGTATGCATGCATAATTGCAGCACCAGCAAATCCACCAATCAAAGTATGTGAAGAAGAAGAAGGAATACCCAACCACCATGTTAGTAAATTCCAAAAAATTGCAGCAATCAAACCGGCAAGAATAACTTCTAGCGTTATGAAATTACTGGATACCGTTTTGCTAATAGTATTTGCAACCGCGTGATCCTTGAAAATAAAGAACGCTGCAAAATTAAACAACGCAGCCCATAACACTGCCTGAAAAGGGGTTAGTACTTTTGTACTCACCACAGTGGCTATAGAATTCGCAGCATCATGAAAGCCATTGATATAATCAAATGCCAAGGCTAAAATGATGATAATAACGACCATTGTCATATTCGAAGAATATTAAGCGTATTTAACAATGATGGTTTCAATCACATTCGCAACATCTTCGCATTTGTCTGTTGCAACTTCCATCACTGTGTAAACTTCACGTCTACGGATTAAGTTTTTAAAATCATTTTCATTGTCGAATAATGTTTTAATACTCATATCAAACACATTATCAGCATGATTTTCAAGGCTATTGATTTTCACCAAGCTTTCCATGATTTTTTCAGGACGCTTTAGCTCTCTCAATTGCATTGTTGCCTTACCAACTTCAGAAGAACCCTGCATGATGATTTCTGCAAGATTTTGAATTCCTTGATCGTTAGGATCTACACCGTGAAACTGAATCTTTTTGCATGAAGCATGGATGTAATCTGCAACATCATCCATAGCAGTGGCCAAATAATGAATGTCTTCGCGATCAAATGGCGTGATGAAATTTTTACCTAATTCAGTAAAGATGTTGTGCGTAATTTCATCATTCTTGTGCTCTAAATCCTCAATATCCTTGCTAAGTTGTAATCTTTTTGCTGGATCTGCTTCATAAACATAATCCCTCAACAACTTACCCATCAAAGTAACGTTTTCAGCTGTTTGCTCAAACAAATTGTAAAATACCTTGTCTTTAGGTAAGAAAATACTCAAAAGTGTGTTGAATGCCATGGTTTATTATTTTATCTGGCAAAACTAAACAGAATTAATAAATGTTAACTCAATTTAAAGCATAATTAACACAAACTTAACATTGGGGAAAAGGTAACATAACTATTCAAAATCAAATAGTTTGAAAGCCCTAATGTTTCCGCGAGCTTGCAAATTAATCGACAATACATCTGAGAACTTCACCATTAACATTCTTTTTTGAGCTGTGTTGTAAGTGTATTCCTGTTCGCTATTTAATCCTACCGCAGTAATTTCCGTTTGAAACACTTTTTCTTTGTTATTGGCTTCTAAATAATCTTTGCACTCTTGCATCAATTCAATTTTATCTTGCTTACCTGCTTTATTTTGAGCCTGAAACAACAGCGTATTATTGGTTCCAGGAGGCTTGCTAAATTTCAACGAGCCCAAAATTTGAAAATCTTTTGATGTAAACGGACTTCGCACTGCTTTCACTCTGAGGTATTCAACATCTTCCGTAAAAGTATCGCCATTCAATGAAAATAGATAACCAATGTCTTCGATGGCCATTCTTCGGATCACCGCTTCGTTGTTCAATCGTTTTTTGTTAAATTCGAAATCTGCGGCCGACATTAAATTAGCCCTTACTTGGTTTGAAATTCCTTTTAAAAATTCATCTCTAAAAATTTTCCAATTCACAAGCTCTATGAGTTTTCCTCGACGATTAAACTTCAGTTGAAGTGGTATTTTTTCGATATCGTTCGACTTTAAATATGGTTTTTTACAATCGGCATCTTCAAAATATGAAGCGGTGTATTCTTGTTTGTTCTTATCGCTGCGGATCAGCAACAAATACGACGTATCAATTTTAAGATCGAGAACATATTGATTCTCATTTGTCATATATTGTTGTTGAATTCGTTGAAAAACAACTTTTTTGTGAGACAGGATATCATTTTCAACGATATACTTTTGTTTCAGCACAGAATCGACCTGAGCAAAAACAGAAAGTGACGAAAGCCAACAAAGGCAATGAAGAAAAGTTTTTTTCATTTGTTTCATAGACGTTAGATACAAGCAAAAGGTTTGCCAAAAATCATTCAATAAAAAAGCCCTGATTTTCATCAGGGCTTTAAGCATATTTATTTGGGGATTAACCCTTCATAATTTGATCGAAGATAGCTTTGAAAGCTGCTTCATCGTGCATTGCTAAATCAGCCAAAACCTTACGGTTGATTTCCAAAGCGCTGCTGTTTAATTTACCCATAAATTTAGAGTAAGAAACACCATTCATACGACAAGCGGCGTTGATACGCATGATCCAAAGAGAGCGAAACTCACGTTTCTTAGCTCTACGATCGCGGTAAGCGTACGTTAAACCTTTTTCAACCGTGTTTTTAGCAACGGTCCATACATTTTTTCTTCTTCCGAAATTACCTTTGGCTAATTTCAGAACCTTTTTTCTAC
>CAZYBT010000170.1:244-2561 GCA_964645755.1 uncultured Rhizobium sp. | reverse complement strand
TAGTTTTATTTGCATTCATAAAAGAAGAACCAAATACAATTTCAATGGTTAGTTTACATGAAGATGAGTTAGATCATTACGAGTACGTAAAAAGTCCAAACCAATTTATCCCAACAGTAAAACTAAAATAAAATGTTTAATCTCAGTTTATATACAACCAACGAAATATGGAGGATTAAAAACGAATCCTTTGAACGTGGAGAAAAACATGGAAGAGAAATGGCAGTTGAGGAATTGAGAAATGCTCAAAGATACAATTGTGTTAATCTAACCCAAGAAGAAAAAGATGAAGTAATGAAATACATTGTTGACAACAATTTAGAGTTTGGATACAATGTTGAAAGCGGATTTTATATAGTAAAAAAACGAAAATAAGAACAATGAGTGAAAAAGATAATTATATAGACTATAAAGGGTACAAGTATTACTACAAGTATGGTCCAGCAAAGCATCGTGAATCGATATGTCTTGCAACCAAGGATCCAAAGAAATATTGTAATGGGTTTTACCAATACTCAACCAAAGATCCTGGCAGTGGTTATGCTTTCGTTGTAACCTCACACAATAACCCGAATGAAAACCCTTTTGAAAACTAACAAGAACAATGAAAGAATATTTTTCGCAACAATTGAACCAAAATAAAGTTGTCACACAAGACGCCCTCGATCGGTTGATAACTAATAAAACATATTCTTCAGGAAGAGAAATTAAACCAGGCGAAATAGTTTTATTTGCATTCATAAAAGAAGAACCAAATACAATTTCAATGGTTAGTTTGCATGAAGATGAGTTAGATTATTACGAGTACGTAAAAAGTCCAAACCAATTTATACCGACAGTAAAAACGAAAATAATAAAACTATGAGACCATTAAAAATATTATTCATTGTATTTTCACTGCTATTTACATCAACTGTCCTTGTTTTTATAATAAAACGAGAATCTGAAGAAACATATGTAGTTACCCTTAAAGATAATACTTCATTTGAAGCAAAACGACTAACCTACTATGATTCAGGTATAACCGATATTCGAAAAACAAATGATGAACGAGTACAAATTCCTACCCAATCAATTAAACAAGTTAAAATTGTAGAAAACAAATGATATCACCACAATCAATTAGAAAAGGAATCATCATCAAATTTGATGGTGTAGTAGTAGACAAAAAAACAGTCATTGACGCTAGTGAAGGATGGAGTCCAAATCACGAAACGTTATTTAAAAAACTCCTCAAACAAGGAGGACAATTCAAAATTAATGGAGTACTAGTTGCAGTCACACCTGAAGAAAAAACATTCAATTCCAGAGGTGAAACAGATGGAGGCGCTCCAAAAGTTGATCCCCTTGCAAGGTTCTAAAGGAATTGGATTTTTAAAATAGAATTCGTATATTAAAGAAAAATAAAAATAAATTATGGGATTTTTTTCAAACATTATCAGTGCAACAGTTAAAACAGCATTAACACCAGTTGCCGTAGTAAAAGATGTAGTAAATGTAGCTACCGGAGAGGAAGCAAACACAACTAAAAAGTTAATCAAAAGTGCAGGTGAAGATGCTGCAGATGCATTTGATGATTTAGGTGACGGTGAAATGTAAATAAGATGAAAAGTATCAACAAAGTAATGAAAGGCTTGGGAATCACAACAACCTTTCTTATATTAACGGGTCTTTTAGGCGAATACGTCATAAGTCGAGAAGTAAACGGTTATCTCCAAATTGCCGCAGTTGGAGTATGGCTTTATGTAAGTTTGCGGTTATGTAAAATGTTTTATAAATTAATTTAAAGTTATGATTTCAGGAATTATTTTTGTAGTAGGTTTGATTGTTGCCGCTCTAACCTTTATTAAGGGAAAAAAAACAGTTGTAAAACAAGATCGTTGGGGTGATGATCGAGAAACAGTAAACACCTCATTAATTATTAAAGTAGTTGGAATCTTTTTATTGTCACTTATCGTTGCAGGTATTCAACCATTTGCCATTGAAAAAGTAGATAGTGGTAATAAAGGATTGAAAATTAACTTGGTAGGTGCTCAACGTGGTGTTGCAAGTTACCAATATAAAACAGGTTGGGTAATATACAACACATGGACAGAACAAATGTTAGAGTTCCCTATCTACCAACAACACATTGAATATGATGATCAATCAGTTATCTTAAAAGGTGGATTCTCAGCAACAATTAAACCAACATTCAACTACTCATTACGTGAGGATGCTATTGGTGATATGTTTGTAAATTTACGTAGAGATATTAAAGAAGTTGAACAAGGTTGGTTGAAAAATGCTATTATTGGAGCTGTAAACGACGTATCAA
>CAZYBT010000170.1:0-234 GCA_964645755.1 uncultured Rhizobium sp. | reverse complement strand
AGTGTAATGTTCGATTATCAAAATGGTTCAATGTAAGTCAATTACGTACCAATATTGTCCCACCAGATGCATTGCAAGAATCAATTATCAATAAGACGAAAGCCATCCAACAAGCTGAAGCATCTGAACAACAAGCATTAGCGGCCATTGCTGAAGGTAAACGTAAAGTAGCTGTTGCACGTGCTGACTCTGCTGAAACGATCATCAACGCTCAAGCAGCTGCATTAGCGATTA
>CAZYBT010000169.1:0-2597 GCA_964645755.1 uncultured Rhizobium sp. | reverse complement strand
AGCCACAGAATCTTTTTTGTATTCAATTTTTTCAGCCAGTTTCACCGTTTTCACAACAGGTAAAATTGTTGAAGGAACTTCTCTATCAGTATACCTATCTGCCCATGTGTTCAATGTGGAACCATTTTGTTTAAAAACCGCCCAAAATGCAATCACCACAGCAAAAATTGCGAGCATTGCACCTATCTGTGACTTTTCTTCTTTGGGGGACTTAACATAGAGCATGACATAGAAGATAATCACGGGAATACAACCAAGTAAAAATGCATCGGTAGTTTTTGATCCAACCATTGTGAATGGCAAAAAATATCCAATTAATCCAAATGCTAATGAAGGCAACAAAATAATGCCAAATATTTTACCAAGTGACATTTCAGAATCTAGTTTTGGTTTGATCACATCTGCATGCTGATAGTGCTTAGTTCCAATTAAAAAGATGATCACACCTATAAACATACCAACACCTGCTGCCATAAATGCTGCTCCCCAACCCAGAACATTGTATAAAATTGCGCCAAAGAAATTGCAAATAAATGCCCCCACATTGATACCCATGTAAAAGATGTTATATCCTGCATCCTTCATATTTAAATATTTAGCTTCATTGTACACATTTCCAAGCAAGGTTGAAATGTTGGGTTTGAAAAATCCATTTCCAACAACAATCAAAGAAATTGCCGAGTACAAGGCTACTTCGCTATGTACCGACATTAAACAATATCCCAAGCCCATCAATATCCCTCCAATTAAAATAGATTTTCTGTAACCCAACAAACGATCGGCAAGCAAACCACCTACAAATGGAGTCAAAAACACCAAAGCAATGAAAGTACCGTATAAATCAGAAGCTTCTTTTTCTGTCATAGCGAATCCTTTTTCTACATCTTTTAAATACAATGTAAAAATTCCAATCATGAGGTAATAGCCAAATCTCTCCCACATTTCAGAGAAGAACAAAAAAGTTAGTGCTTTAGGGTGTTTAATTTTTTCCATAAAAAAAGAGGCCGTAAAAATACGGCCTCTTCTATAGAATTTAAAATAAAGTTTTATCTCACACCATTCATCATCTTCAACAATCTAGATGAAAGGAAGAACAAAATGATTGATGCTATTCCAGCCATGTATACAAACAACATGAAGAAATCGTAAAGCGTGCTGATTTGCATACCGGCAAAAGAAGGTTTTTGAGGCTTAAGATTCCAACATTGAAGCTTTTCAAATTCAGCTAATTTGCCCGTTTTAGGATCTTTTTGTTCTACAATTTCATGGGTTAACAACGTAGTGTCACTCAATAATACAGCTCGATCTATGTTTCCATTGTTTGATTTAATCACTTTTAAGTGAAATACAGAAACCAAAGAATGTCTTGATGAAGAATCAAAAGTTAAGCTTACCAAACTATCTGTTTTATCGGTTTTAACTGTTTTGTAATTGGCTACAGGTAATTGATACTGCCCCTTTGGATCTGCTTTCCAAACCATTGTATCTAATTTGTTTGATTCCAATGCTTTCAAGATACTTTGATCGGCCAATTTATGAAATGATTTCTCAATTTTAACTTCCTCAGGATAATAAGTACTCAAGGTTCCTGCAAATTTATTGGCTGCAGCAGTTGATAAAAACCAAACTCCCATTAACAACGATGCCAATTTTACAGGAGCCAATTTATTGACCATAGAAAGTCCAATTGGTGACAAACAAAGTTCTCCAAAAGTATGAATGGTATAAAGACTTAAAAGCCAAACCATGCTCACTTTTGCAGAAGGATCTAAACCTTTTACACCAAATGCAATTACTAAATAGCCAATTGCCAATAAAAACAATCCAATTGCTTGTTTGAATGGTGAAGCGGGCTCCATATTCTTGTTTCCTAACCAACCCCATAACCATACAAATAATGGTGCAAAAATAACAATTGCTACAGCGTTAACACTTTGGAAATAAGATGCTGGAATGGTTGAACCAAACAAGTTTCTGTCGGTTTGCTCTTCTGCAAAATAAGTTAATGAGGCACCAGCTTGCTCGAAAGCCGACCAAAAGAAAATTACGAAAAACGCCGCAATGTAAATCACCCAAATTCTTTGTTTTTCAACTTTCGACAAGGTAGGATCCGATACAATAAAGTAAGGTGCAGCAATGGTTAATGAGAATATAAAGGAACCAATAAGATCGAGCTCATAATAGTATTTGAATGCTACATAAGTTCCAATGAGGATAAACAAAGTAGAAATAACTCTGAAAGGACTCATCGGTATCTTTTCAGTTGATTCCTCCTGACGTGCACTATTTGGTTTTTCACCAATTTGCTCACCTTCAGGTGTTACAATATATTTGTTTTTGAGGGAAATGAACAGAATCAAACTCAATATCATACCTACACAGGCGGCTAAAAATCCCCAACGGAAATCGCCGGCATTTTTGGTGTCACCCAAATAACCGCAAAGCAATGGAGCAATAAAAGCCCCTAAATTGATACCCATGTAAAAAATGGTGAAGGCTGAGTCTACTCTTTTATCACCTGCAGGATACAACTGTCCTACCATTGTACTGATATTTGGCTTGAAGAAACCATTGCCAATAATCAAGAAGGTTAATCC
>CAZYBT010000168.1:1934-2645 GCA_964645755.1 uncultured Rhizobium sp. | reverse complement strand
CAACGCTAACTCGCTTTGGTCAACCAGACGAGTTTGGAAATTTGTTTCTAAATCAAGGTGGGCCTCAATTACAAAATAGGGCAATTCCCGGTTACTTTCCTGAACAGATTCCTTCAGGAGCAACATTTGCACGCTTTACTCCTCCCGCCAATTCAGGTTTAGGTTTTTTAGATTATGTTAGCGATGCAACAATACTTGAGTATTCCGATCCCACCGATTCAAACGGTGACGGTATTTCAGGAGTTCCAAACTGGATCAATATTCCTTCGTATGTAGCCCTGCGTCAGGATGCCATTTCTCAAGGAGGTAAATATATCTGTCGATTTGGTAAAAAAGCGGCAGCTTATGACCTCACGCATCAAACTGCTAATGCTTACAATCAAGATATGGGAATTACATCAAATTATAATCCCCTTGATGTTTATACAAATTCAATACTGGATCCTGAAGTTTCCAACCAGAAGATTATTGACATAGTGTTTTACTTGAGAACTTTAAAAGCACCGGTTCAACGCAATCAAAATGATGCTCAGGTTCAACAAGGAAAGGCATTATTCAATCAAATCAATTGTGCATCATGCCACAGGCCATCAATGACAACCGGATATTCTCCCATTGCACCTTTGTCTAACAAAGAATTTTTTCCATACACGGATCTATTGCTTCACGACATGGGAGCAGGATTAGATGATGGTTATACAGAAGGAAATG
>CAZYBT010000168.1:0-1924 GCA_964645755.1 uncultured Rhizobium sp. | reverse complement strand
CATTGTGGGGACTTGGCCTTTCTAAGAACTCGCAAGGTGGATCTTATTTTCTTTTACATGACGGAAGAGCACACAGTATTGAAGAAGCAATATTAATGCACGGTGGAGAAGCCTTAGGTAGCAAAACGCTTTATCAGAATCTCTCTGAAGCGGATAAGACAGCATTGCTCAAATTTCTGGAGTCTCTATGATAAACAGACGTAGTTTTATTAAGTCATGTGGTTATGTGTGTATTGGTAGTGCGATGGGAGCATTACTCGAAAGTTGCGCAAATGGTCGATTCATTTCTGGTGAATTGATTGAATCGAATGTATATGTTAATATTTCTGACTTTCAAATCTCGAAAAAAGGTCAAATAGCTTACCACAAACATTTGATTGTACAAAATGAAAAATTAAAATACCCAATCGCTTTATTCCGTTATTCGGAATCTGAGTATTCAGCCTTATTGATGCAATGCACCCATCAGGGGGCAGAACTTCAAGTTTTCGGTGACAAACTCGTTTGTGCGGCACATGGCAGTGAATTCTCGAACAAAGGCATGGTGGCGCAGGGACCGGCCGAAACTGCATTACGTTCCTTTCCGGTTAATATTGAATCGAATAAACTTAGAATATCTTTAATATGAAAAATAAACTTCTTTTAATAGCCTTATTTAGTGTCACCTTGAACTTTTCGTTTGCTCAGATTGATTCAAGCTTATTTGTACGAATCCCACCGGATACATCAGCAAACGTGTTGAATATGGATGCCGTTTACAACAGACCGTTCTTGCAGATTGGTAAAACACCAGTATCTATTGGAGGGTATCTGGAAGCAAACTGGCAATACCTTGTTACCGATGGAGTTACCGATGGACATCAATTTCAGGCTCGACGCATGACAATTTTTCTTTCTTCAACCATCACACGTAGAATTAAATTCCTGAGCGAGATTGAATTTGAAGAAGGTGGAAAGGAAATCGCCATAGAATTTGCGTCCATGGATGTTGAGTTTTTTTCTCTCTTGAATTTCCGTGGGGGAATAATAATGAATCCGATTGGTGCTTTCAATCAAAACCATGACGGTCCGAAATGGGAATTTATCGATCGACCGATCTCTGCAACACAAATGCTTCCGGCAACATGGAGTAACAGTGGTTTTGGACTCTTCGGAAAGAAATACTCCGGCAATTGGTTGTTCGGATATGAAGCATACGTTTCGGGAAATTTTGATAACACTATCATAGAAAACTCAGAAAATAAAACATTCCTGCCAAGTGCAAAAGAGAATCCCGAACGATTTGAAGAAACAAACAGTGGTCTACCTTTGGTTTCAGGAAAAGTAGCTGTGAGAAATAAATCATTGGGTGAATTGGGTGTTTCATACATGGGAGGTGTTTACAACAAATTTCATGATGATGGTCTCATCATAGACGATAAAAGAAGATTGGATGTTTTTGCGCTCGACTACAATGTTATCATACCTAAATTAAATACACGAATCAATGCTGAATGGGCTTGGGTATGTGTAGATGTTCCTTCAACTTATTCGCAGCAATTTGGCAACCGTCAATACGGTGGATTCATCGATCTTGTTCAGTCGATTCTTCAACGAAAAATGTTTGGTTGGTCTAAAGCAGTTTTAAATCTTTCAGTACGTTTGGAATATGTTGATTGGAACGTCGGTCAGTTCAATGAAACAGGAGGCAATATTTTTGAAGATGTTTGGAGTATAGTCCCAGCAATTAGTTTCAGACCAACGCCACAGACGGTTTTTCGTTTCAACTATCGTTACTTGAGTCAAAGAGATTTCTTAGGCAATCCACCGGCACTTACAGGAGGTTTTCAATTGGGATTTTCAACTTATTTCTAGTTGTTAAGAAACGGAAAAGCGGTCTTCGTCCTTCTCATCACAGCTTCAGAAAAACATAAAAACAAGGGTA
>CAZYBT010000167.1:0-2752 GCA_964645755.1 uncultured Rhizobium sp. | reverse complement strand
GGAGGTTTCGGAAAGGACATGTGAGAATGCCGGTGAGTATGAAAAAGAATGCCATGAAGAATCAGAGTCGTTCTAGGTATTATTACCAAACTCGGGGCAAGTACAGACGAAAAAAATCTTAGGGGGGGGCTAATTTCAGGAAGAATTTAGATCATTTTAATCGATTCAATCTATCCTGAATCATGGCTTTATACTGCTCTTTAAATTCATCACTTAAAAAACTCATATCGATCTTTTGCAACCATTTTCACTACTGCCCTCCTCATTGTTTATCTTCTTTTTTTTGAGGGACAGGTCCCACTTCAGCCCCAAATAAACTGAGCACTTGGTTTACTTTATCGATGCGCAAACTCTCCTTCCCTTGTTCTAATTCACGAACAAAACGCAAGCCCACACCCGCCTTTTCGGCCAATTCTGGCTGAGTTAATTTTACTGATTTTCGCTTCTCCTTTACAAATTGTGACAGTTCCATTTTATACCCTTTAAGGTACAAATATAAACAAAAGCTAATTAATTATACCCTTTAGGGTGTAATTCAAGACTGATAAGTGATTACTAACCTCTTAAATTTCTGAATTTAGAAATCACCCCAATGAGCGTACTCACAAAAATTGGTAGGGACAACCACCTTAATCAAAATTAATTTGAGAGTGATATGTCCCTAACCTAAGGCGTCAAAGGCAATCGAACCGACGAGATAGCCATCCATCCTTCGAACGGGAAATGGTGAATGGATTTAACGCATACGATAATCTGTATTCTAAATACTGATTAAAGAAAGCAATAATGCAGAATCAAAATTTGTAATATTGATTTTCTTTTATAAACTATAAACAATCAAAAATCGGTCATTTACAAATTTTGTAATTTTTGTATTATTTCATTTCTTAAAAAGTAAAGTAATTATATTTGACACTGAACTTTAAACAAAAATCAATTATTCTTTTTAGATTAATCATATGGAAAAATTAAAATTAGATGAGTTAATCTGTCTTACGGCATGGTCCACGGCATGGATAGATGGTCGAAAAGATGACTCTAAAGCTTCTGACGATGAGAAAAATATTATTAGAGCAATGAGAGCTTTTTTTAAAATGGATTTAAATAGATTTAACAAGGCAGTTGAAAAATTTAAAACAATTTCTGAACATGTAGTTGAATTAGAAGATAAAGATCCGATCACTAAGATTATGGCAAGATACTCCGCTTTGAAAGTTGCATTTAAAGAAAATGAAGATGGTGCGGATAAATCAAATCTAAGTGATAAGGAATGGAAATTTATTCAAACGATTGACGACACAATAAATATCAAAATTGTTTATGACGATATCAAGGATTTAGCTTATAAATTGGTTGATGAAATCTGTGCTCCAGAATTTTTAATCGACAATGAATTGCTTGAACTTATTGACTTTGAAAAAGAAAGTGGAATATTATTCGAAAGAATTATTAAGCCTTTACTCTTAAAGTTTTTTAGTTCTTTAGAACAAAAAAAATTATATGATATTTGGGAGGAAAATTATTTTTTACTCGTACAATATAAGCCAGAATTACAAGACATGTATGGCCAAATGGATTTAAAAGCATTTGATCAAAGATACAAAGAATTAAAGCCATTAATATCGAAGTTAATTAAAGAAAGAAATGCAAATGAAAAACAATTAGCAAAACAAAATATAGAAGCCGAAAGAATTAAAACTCATGAATACTCTGTTTCAAACGGAATTCATTATTGTAGATATTGCGGAGGTGACGAAAAATGGAGAAAATTTGATTGCAAGAGAGAATTAGGTCACAAATACACTTTAAGACGAGTGAAAAATAAATTTGGTCCTGATTTTTCTTTTCAGCCAGTGTGCAATAACTGTGGAGATATTCGACATTATTGTGAGCCTGATAACGAGAATAATTTCACTTGCAAAGCAAGGTAAAATAATTGATACTATTACGATAAAATTCTAAAGCTAATTAATAAGTTAAGATTACTGATTTTCGGTTCATTTTTACAAACGGCAATAGTTAAAGTTTATACCTTTTGATGAATACATATCGCGATGAATATCATAAACATACCCATTCGGGTATATCAATCAAGCTTTTGTATTTTCTCAGATAAATCGATGGATTTAGTACAAAAATTGTAATTAATTAAAAACTAAATTCGAGTATCATTAATAATTGTTACAGTCACAACATTGCGACCAATTTCAGTTGATTTAATTCAAATTGGAATCTGAAGGATATATTATTTTTCGATTTGGAAATGACTCCCGAATTGGCCTCAAAAAGCCTTAGGAATTTGAATTTAAGGAAAGGGGTTTGGGAGTACTCGCTCCGCTCGTGATCCCTTTGGGGTTGGGCTGCTAATCATTACAAAAAGCCAGCTGTTACACAGCTGTTGCCTTTTTTAGGCCGTGTTCACTAGAGCGAAGCTCAGACTCACACGCGCATAAAAAAAGCCCCTAAAAGGGGCTTTTCGCAATGGTTGCGGAGAGAGAGGTTTGTGAACCTCAACTCCTAACCCAGTGTGAGCCAGCGATTTACAATTTTTTTAGCCAAAGGGGTCACCAATAGGAAACCAAGTCAAAAAGTTGGGGGACTTGACTTTCTTCTAAGTCACCCTTTGGTAGTACAAACATAAAGAACCCATCGGACTTTTCATAGCGTTTTGTACACATTTGATTAACTCGAACACCTAGATCAAATTGGTTGTAAATTGAGATGGCTCGTATTTTAATACAATAACTTGTAT
>CAZYBT010000166.1:0-2812 GCA_964645755.1 uncultured Rhizobium sp. | reverse complement strand
GAATTGTTTGTAAAAGTTCGTGAAGATTGGAGAAATAATAAAAACATGCTGAAGCAATTTGGTTATGATTTTGAATAACTTTCGTCGGTTTTTCCTTTTTATTTTTCTATTTTTTTCCGGGGGACTTTTGCCTGCAAATGCAAAATCGTTACCGTTGAGCTTTTGTCCCTCAACATCAAAAGAAGTCTCATATCCGTTTCCCAAATTAGCATATCCAAAGGATACTACCTATTTCGCAATGTACAGAAATAGAGGTGTTCAAGTGAAAATTATATTGCCAGAACAACCGTTACAGGGCATGATATTGTTGTTGCCAGGATGGAACCTGCCCGATGTTGACTGGTCGGCAAAAACGAGTGTTTGTAGCAAAGCACTTTCAATGAATTTTGGATTGGTTTTTGTGGAAATGGGAAAAAGTGTTTACATGGATAGTATTTATCCGTCTATGCGGAAAGATTATCAATTTTACCCAACGCGAACTTGGCTTTGGGATACGGTGATTCAACCATTGCAAAAATATGGATGGTTTACACCTGGGAGTCCTTCCTTTGTTATGGGGCTTTCTACGGGCGCCAGGGGTGCTTTAATTCTAGGAATTGAACATAGTCATTGTTTTAAGGCGGTTGCTGGTTTAAGTGGAGATTATAATCCGCTTCTCGACAAAAAAGATGGGCTGATGGTAAATACACTCGGTGCTTTTGAGAAAAATGAATTCCGATGGAAGGGTACGAATAATATTTCACTGAGAAGTGATGAAATCACGACGCATCTTTTTTTAGCACATGGTGAAAATGATCAAATTGTTCCAATTGCCCAAACTTTAGATTTGTGGAATCGGTTGAATAAGATAAAATTGGAGAAAAGTTCAATTGATTATAAAAAAAATAAAAACGCCTCAACCGTTTTTAAGGCCTTTTTATTTAAAAGTGTTGTGGGTAAAGATCCAAAAAAATTATGTTACATGTCGGTAAAAGACGCAAATCACGATTATCAATTTTGGGATTTTGCGGGTAAAAAGGCTCTAGATTTTTTTGCGGAAGTGAATGATTCTGAAAGGAAAAAGTACATTGATTTGAGACCCACTTTACATAAAAAGGGTAATAAATAGAATTTGAATCAAGAAAATAATGAATCCAAATACCAATCCTTTTTTTCCAGATTGAACCAATCTTTTGAAGCTTACTTTTAAACCAATTGCAACCATTGCGATTGTAAGAATTCCTTTGCCTATAAATTCGGAAATATCTAACGCAGATTTAGGGATGGGAAACAATGAACCAATGAGGGTAATTGCAATAAATGCAATTAAATACCAAGGGAGTTTAAAATGATCTTTCCATGAAACTGCGGTTTTACGGTTAATGAGAAAATTCATGAAAATGAGTCCCGGTGTGAGCATCGCAACCCTGACAAGTTTTACTGTAATGGCGGTATCTCCAATTTCTTTACCCATTGCAAAGCCGGCGCCGGCAACATTTCCAACAGAGTGTAGAGAGCCACCTATGATCATTCCAAGTTTATGAACATCTACGAAGTGAAATTTTTGCAATAAAATTGGGAGTACAATCATTCCTAAAGTGCCGAAAAGATTAACAACTGCCATGGCAATTGCAACGTCTTCTTTTTCTTTTTTGAGGGACGGCGACAGCGCGGCAATGGCTGATGATCCGCATATTGCGGTTCCAAACCCAACGAGAATTCCTGTTGATCCTGGGCAGTTTAATTTTTTTGACAGAAAATAAGAAAATGTTAGAATTACAAGCACCATGGATGCGATGATGATAAAATATGAGATACCAATTTTTGCAAAATGCGCGTAATTGATACCCAAAGCAAGAAAGATTATGGAGATTTCGAGGAGTTTAGAGCTGGTATAGGTGATTCCGGCTTCAAATGTTTTAGGAATGGAGATAAAGTTTCCTATGAGCATTCCCAACAACAGAGCAATAAGGATACTATTAAAAGCGGAGGGGGTGAAATTTCCAATGAAAAGGGCTAAAACTCCCAATGTAACGCTGAGCAATAGTCCTTTGATATTTAATTGAAATGTATTTTCCATATCAATTGCAAGTTTACTGATTAATTATAGAAAAGAAGGTGAGAAAAGTTACAAATCAGCTGTAAATCCGATATAAATTTTATCGTATTTCTGTAAGTAAAGATCGCAGGTGACAAACATGAAATAAAGGTTAAAAATGAAAAAGCCCTCATTTCTGACGGCTTTTCTCTTTTAGTTGCGGGTGAGCCACAAATTTCTAACTTCCTCGAAGGGTATGAAATGATGGTGGTGTAATGGTTGTTTATGAATCGTCAAGATGCTTAAACCATGGCATCTTTGAGGAAACTCTTGCTTGAAATTTAAAAAACCAAGTTCTAAGGTTCCATATTTCGTATACATCAATCCTTATTTTGTGTTCTTCTGTTACTTGCCTTCAAAGCTAAATTTGTCAAAAAAAAGAAAATGAAGAAAACGATTTTAATTACAGGCTCTAGTAGTGGTATTGGCAAGGACACAGCAAAATATTTTCAGTCAAAAGGATGGAATGTTATTGCCACAATGAGGAGTCCAGAAAATGAGAAAGAGCTATCTTCTTTGGCAAATGTACAGGTTGTAAAATTGGATGTATTGGATCTTGATTCAATCGATACGGCCATAGCAAATGGAATTCAGCGCTTTGGAACAATTGATGTTTTGGTCAATAATGCGGGTTATGGCGCTTATGGGCCACTCGAATCTTTTCCAAGGGAGAAAATCCTGCGACAATTCAATACGAATGTGATTGGCTTAATGGATGTTACTCGTGCCATACTC
>CAZYBT010000165.1:0-2845 GCA_964645755.1 uncultured Rhizobium sp. | reverse complement strand
TCTTTGCTACAAATCTACAAAATTCAACGGAGTAAATCTTGAGAAAAGCAAAATACTCAGATAACCTACCTCAGTAGCGTTACATCGCCATAGAATGGATACATTTTACCGTCTGCACCCTTCACATTAACTTGATAAACATACACTCCCTCTGGAGCTTCAACCCCCATATACTTTCCATCCCAACCATGGTCGCAACCTTCAGGAACATCATATAATTTTTCACCCCAACGATTGTAAATTTTCATTGAATACCGATAAATATAAATACCTTGAGGTTTAAATATTTCATTGAGTGCATTCTTATTGGGTGTAAATGCATTAGGAATGAACACTTTGGTTACTACTCCAGGATCATCAATATTGCTTACACTTCTATAAAACCAATTGCTGTCTAATCCGTAAACCTTGTTTCGAACAGCTGAAATTCGATATTCCAAACGAGGCAAACAGTTTAGATTGTTCAATTCATCGATATAAGTAGAATCGGTATTCGAAACTCTTTTTATCTCAACAAAATCTCCATCAGTTCTTCTTTCAACAATATACTCTTTCACACCTTCCTTCCAATCTACATATTTCGTCCATTTCAATTCCGGTATAAAATTGTCATTCAACTGAACATCCAACAATATAGACTTCGAAATTTTCGAAAAAATACTACTGTCTCCGCATTCATCAATCCCCAAAACTTTGTAAATCCCGTTTTCTAAATCAACATTTATTCGATTGTCTGTGATTCTGAGGGAATCAGAATTGGCACTCATTACCCATCGATATTCAGAAGCGTTGTTTCCATGCGTTCCAACAACTACAAATCGTTCTAACGGAATTTTATTTTTCGCCAACTGTTGCCATTCTACACGCACATATTCATCGTTCAACACCGTTGCTCTCCTCATTTCTGGAGGTTTCACTTTGTTCCAATATTGCGGTGTTACATGACAAGTATCACTCCAGCTAAATTCTTTCAAGCCACCAATTTCATGTGCCATAACCCTGTAATGATGCACTTTATAACAACGAATATTGGTATCTACAAAAGTCAAAATATTGCCTGGAACTTGCCCAATACTGTCGAATGTTCCATTGTCAATCTGCCTGTAAACCACATATCGTTCAACCGGCCAACCCACATAAGGGCTCCATAACAATGTACTCAGATTCAAGCCAGCACTTCCTTTGAGCTCAATGGTGCAATGACTTTTTAAGTCCATTACATTTTGGGTATAATCACACAAATTGGTGGAACCAACTTTATAGCAGTCGCTTCTTCTCAATGCATCTACACCGCCAACCTGAAATATAGAATCTTTGATGTTAGAAAGTCTCTGAATTTCCTGAAATCCAGAACCTTTGTCTTGATACAAAATATAGTTTTTAAAATCAAATGAGGGATACTCTTTCCAAACCAATTCGTGTGTAATGTCATTCACCACACTCACCCTTCTCCAAACTGGATTTAATGGAATAGTAGTGTCTCCAACTTTTAAATCAACACGCTGTTTTGCAGTATCCCAACAACCCATTTTGTCTTGTATGAAATACTGTATTTGATAAATTTTAGATTGAGTAGGGGTAAAATTCAAAACCGCCAACCCTGAATCTGTAAATTTCCCGTCAATTGTCCAAGTTGAAATACTCAATACCGTATCGGATTGAATTTTCAATTGACTGTTCCAAGAACTACCCAAACATATAATGGCGTTCTGATTCAATATTTCCGCATACGGTTGGTATAATTTCAAAGGTTCAACCAAAGTATCAAAACATTGATTATCAGACTTTACAATGAGTTCAATGCTGTTTGATTTTCCTGAGAATTTATAATTCAACAAATTCCCAGTGAACTCTTTATTTTCCGGGTATAATTTCCATTTAATTTCTTTAATACCAGCATCGGAACAAGTTGACAACGATTGAAACTTTACAGAATCTCTCAAACAAAATCCTTCTGATTTAAACTTTGCACTAGGCAAATCAAAAACTACAATGGTGTCTTTCGGTTTAATTGACCGCCTGCAACCAAATGAATCTTCCAAAATCATCGCAGGAATGTACCTACCTGCTTTTTTGTAGCGATGTACAAATTGATTTCCCTGCAAAACTTCTCCATCCCCAAAATCCCATTCTTTTTTCTTTGTTTGATTGTTCACACTATCTTTGAACAACACATCCAATGGCAAACAACCTGTTTTCGGACTAAATGAGAATTTACCATCGGGTCCAGGTACCAAAATCAAATACAAAAACAATCTGGTCGATGAACAACCCAATGAATCTGTAATTGTCAATCGGATACTGTATTTACCTGGATTTACATATTGGTGGCTTGGATTCTTTAAAACCGATGAACTATTGTCTCCAAAATCCCATAACCATTTCACAATTGAAACAGTTCCTGAGGTACTTGAATCTCGAAAGTGAACCAATAATGGAGGACATTTTGTACCCACGGTGGTATAATTTACATTTACCTTCAATCGTTGGCCGGGGAAGTATACTTTGAATGTTTCGATGGCAGTACAACCCATCTGATCTGTAACAGAAACTTTGATGGTATAAATGCCCGAATCAACATACTGATGAGAAACATTTTGACTGGTGTATGTCTTACCATCACCCATATCCCAACTGTAAGTATAAGTAGCATTGATACGCTTTTTATCCAAATATCCCTTAAAAATACTTGTAGAACATGTATGTTGCCAAACCACCCTAGTTTTAAAACCAGGCCCTGAAACCGGAATAGGAATAACCACACTTGGCTCACAAACAACAAAAGACCCATCTGAAATCAACCTTGCCCAAATGGTATCTTTAAAAGAGTTTTTAATCGTAAATT
>CAZYBT010000164.1:0-2926 GCA_964645755.1 uncultured Rhizobium sp. | reverse complement strand
TTCCATCTTTTGTTTTACCATTCCAACCGTCGTTGATGTTGTTAGTTTCAAACAACTTCTCTCCCCAGCGGTTGTAGATTGTCATTTTAAATGTTTTGAAGTTGGTAGCCACCGGAATGAACATCTCGTTGGTTCCTGGTCCTTCTTCATTTGGTGTAAACACGTCTGGAATGAATACAATGATGTCTGGTCCAATATGAATCCATTGTGATGCGGTATCGGTACATCCATGATTCGATGTTACCAACAACTTAATTTGATATACTCCTGTATCTCTTGAGTACGCAAATCTTGGGTTCAACATCATCGATGTATCAGATGTGCGGCCTGTTCCAAAGTCCCACACGTAATTCAATGTTGGATTGAATGGATTTGCCTCAACGGTACTCTGATTGATCATCACAAATTTTGGCAACGCTACAGTGGTATGGTAACCTGGATCTGTTTTGAATTTTGCATCTGGAATTGGATATGCCTCCACGCTACCATAAATTGGTGGTGATGCACATGGTCCTTGATTGTTGGTTACCTGCAACTTCACGCTATATTTTCCTTGTACAGGGTAGTTGATATTGCTTGGATTCGCCACTGCACTGCTATCGCCATTGCCAAAATCCCAGCTGTATACCAAATTCGCCGATGGTATTCCTTTGTTCTCTGTTGATGTCCAATTTGTTGTCAACGGCACACAACCTGTGAAATTATCGATTGGTGACATATTTGGATACAAATAGTAAATGATTTTGATATCATCGGATACTGGTGGACATACATCATTGGCCAATGGTACTGTGGTTACCTTTAAGTTGGCTTCTTTGTTGATTACGTCTAATGGGCCATGCATGTATTTCGGTGTTTCACTATTTGCATCATCCAATGTTCCATCTGAACCATTTTCTAATGTCCACAATACTTTGTTATCACAGAACTTACTGCTGCTCTCTATGGATATTTGAGAGGTTTCGCAAGCGCTCAATGGCTTCTTAGACGTGATGGTTATTTCTGGCTGTGTTCTTACAAATACATTGTAGGTTTCTGTATCCGCACATCCATTGTTATCGGTATAAGACATTGTTAGTTTGTGTGGACCTTCGATGTTGGCACTCTTTGTGGTATTCGGTGTAAACTCATTGCCTACTACATTCGGTCCTGACCATCTTGGCGTTGCCGTTGTTGGTTTGGATTTCACCATGTCTATACGAGTATTCAAATCGAGTTTTGGTCCGCTGCTACACAATGTGATATTGGTTAGCAATACTGCATCTGGGGTATCGTTTACGGTGATATAGAAACTATCTGTTTTCAAGCAACCTGTTCCATTGTTCGCATACAATATTTTGTATGTTCCTCTTCCAAATGATGGTGGGAATAAGTGGCCTAATGGCAATGCCTTACCTACCCTTGCTTCTGTTCTTGAATAATCTACTTCTACGATTTTAAATGAGCCTCCGTCGCCATCTTTTCCTTTGGCGCCGTTCACCAATACATTGTCGTACAAGTCTATGGTATCCCAGTTTACACAAAGTGGATTTGGAGCCAACACTTTTACCGTTGGTTCTCCGATGATTGTGGTGATGGTGGTATCGCAACTCTTACACTTAGTCAAGATATCTTCAATACACAATCTAAACTTATACTGACCCATATAGAAATCTTCTGTTACATCTCCAAATTTGAAATGCCAATCTGGGGTTCCTAATGGGTTGTTGTTTACCAAAATTGCCGCTGAATCTACTCCGCCTGGTACCACTTGGGCTACCCAATCAAAGTTTACGCCTGCTTTGGTTTTTGGTTTTACAACGCTACTATCCATAAATGCATCTCCTTTGTCTTGGCAATACGTTCTATTCACCAATTCCAATATTGGATTTCCATTGATTCTTTGAACCACAGAGTCTACGTTCACACATCCATTCGTATCTGTAAACAATCCATAAATTGTATGTTGGAAGCTTTTACCGTTTTGCAACTGAGAGTTATTCAATTTTGTTGTTCTAAACATGTGACGGGTGGCGTTCACACTATCTACATAAATATCTGCTGCAAATCGTTTGCCGCCCCATATCTGAACTCCACTTTGTTTTCCTCTGTTGAAGAAACTATTCAATTCAATGTCACCATAAGCATAACACTGAGCTTTCAATGGCTTGGGATCCCACTTCACAAATGGCAACGTATTCACCTTCAATACCATGGTATCGTCATCTTCACACGTATGTCCGTTTTGCTTCACAGAGGCATACAAGCGGTAGGTAAAGAACTGAGCTGGCTGACCTGGTGCATTCGTATTCTTTGGTGACACCGTATAACCCATGTTGCTACCCAATATGGTATTCTTGGTTACATCCTTCCATTCGTAGGTTGCTGTTTGCGCTACTGGACGATGTTGAGCTGTTAACAAGGCTGATTTTAGGTTACAAATGGTTAAGTCTGGACCAGAAATGGCAACTACGGTATCGTTTACAGTCAGTTTTACTGTATCGTAGTACACACATTTGAATGTTTTTTCTGTAACCCTTACAATATAATCTCCTTTTACATTCGCATAAATCTTTTGAGTCGTGTCGCCAGTATTCCATAAATACTTCACAGTGTCGTTGTTTTGAGCATCAAACATCTGTTTCTCATATGTACAGATAACCTGATCTGGACCAAGGCCTATTACCGGCAATGGCTTTTTATAGATGGTCATGGTATCATAGAACACGCAGCCGTCGCCGTCCTTCACTTTAATTCTGATTACACTATCACGGGTGATATTTGGAATGGTCAGGTAATCTAATGTATCGCCTGGAATATGAGATTCATTTTTCCATGCATTTGTGGCTGTATCAACCATGATTCTTGTCCAATAGTATGTAAAGTTTGGCTTACCATTCACCACTCTTGGTAATACTTTCATGGTAGATCCATGACACGCAAAGGT
>CAZYBT010000163.1:0-3077 GCA_964645755.1 uncultured Rhizobium sp. | reverse complement strand
CGTGCCTCTTCAGCGCGGCCTTGATTTTTTATAAAGACACCGTGAACCAATCCAATAATTTCAAAGCCCTCCTGTTTCTGCACATTGCAGTATTTCTTTGGGGATTTACAGCCATTTTAGGAAAACTCATTTCATACGATTCCCTCACCCTCGTTTGGCACCGAATGTCGTTTGCGGCAATTGCATACCTCATCTTTCCAGTAGTTTGGAAACATTTAAAAACCATATCCAAAAGAACATTTTTTACATTTTTTGGCATTGGAATCATTGTTTGCGCCCATTGGCTCACATTCTACGGAAGTATCAAATACGGAAATTCGGTGTCTATTACATTGGCTTGTCTTGGCTCCGCTTCTTTCTTCGCTGCAATTATAGAGCCAATTGTACTCAAATCTTCATTTGTTAAAAAAGACATCATCATCGGGCTCATTGTGATTGTTGGCGTACTTTTTATCAGCTTGTCTCTACCAGAAAACAACAACAGCCGCATTTCTTATCCATGGGCCATTGGCACAGGTATCATCAGCGCAGCATTGGCAGCATTATTCACAACCCTCAACAAAAAACATATCAATTCTCTGCACCCTATGGCCATAAGTGCCATAGAAATGATAGCTGGTGCCGTCATTTTGACCTTAATTGTACCTCTTGTTGTGAAAGATATCCAATGGTTTCCGCCTATTGATTTAAGCCATTTCGATCCAAACAAGCTTCAAAATGGTTCACTTGATTTAATCTGGGTCCTCATTTTATCGATTTTTTGCACCAACCTCACTTTCTACCTTGGTACATTTTCACTCAAATATTTGAGCGCATTTACCGCCAATTTAACAGTAAATCTAGAACCTATTTACGGCATTATATTGGGCATTTTTATCTTCCATGAAAATAATGATCTCAATTTACATTTTTACATTGGAACGGTCATAATCATTGCCGCCATTTTTGCAAACCCAATTTTATCCCTCCGAAAAAAATGAATTTGAACGAAATCAACCAATTAATCGCTACCAGAAGAAGTCATTTTCCAAAGGAATTTAATGGCAAAACCGCCCCAAAAGAACTCATTGAACAGCTTCTTTTGAACGCAAATTGGGCTCCATCACATAAACTCACACTGCCTTGGCATTTCATGGTTTTTGAGGGACAAAAAATTGAACAGTTGGTATCCCAGATCGAACAGATTCAAATCTCCACAAACTCCAATTTCCCTCAAGAAAAAAGAGATAAATTAAGAAAATTACCGCAACAACTTTCACATGCTATTGCCATCTGTTTAAAGCCTAGCAATTTGGTACCGCTTTGGGAAGAATATTGCAGTTTAGGTGCTGCCGTTCAAAACATGTATCTCACCTTAAATACCGTTGATGATTTTGGAGGATATTGGACGTCAGGGAATGCAACGAACACCAACGAAATGAAGGTCTATTTAGAAATTGAACCTCAAGATATTCACCTTGGTTTCTTTTTTATTGGTGGAATTGATCATAAAAGAACGAATTCCACCAGAAAAGAAGTTTCCGTAGTTTGGAAATAATTTAATAAGATTTTGCAAATACAACCCTTTGCTTAGAAGGGTTACCTGTTAACACACAAACGCCATCTTCTTGTTTGTTATCCAATGGAATACAACGAATTGTAGCCTTGGTTAATTCTTTGATTTTAGATTCAGTTTCGTTTGTTCCATCCCAGTGCGCATAGGCAAATCCTTGTTTGTTATTAATTACATCCAAGAACTCATCCCAATTATTGACTTCAAAATATTGATCATTTCTAAATGACAAAGCTCTTTGGAATAGGGAATTTTGAATTTCTTCAAGCAAATTAGCGATGAACGCATCAATTCCATCTATTGACACCACTTCTTTGGTTTTCGTGTCTCTACGAGCCAATTCCACGGTTCCATTAGCCAAATCTCTTGGACCCATAGCCAAGCGCACTGGTACCCCTTTTAATTCCCATTCAGCAAATTTAAATCCAGGCTTATGTGTATCTCTGTCGTCTAATTTCACTGAAATACCCAATTTCTTGAGCGCTCCTAAAATTTCTGAAAATTTATCTAAAATAGCTTGATGTTCTTCTTCTGTTTTATAAATAGGAACAGCAACAACCTGAATTGGAGCCAATTTAGGTGGCAACACCAAACCTTCATCATCACTGTGAACCATAATAAGTGCGCCCATTAAACGAGTTGAAACACCCCAACTGGTTGCCCACACATAATCAAGTTTACCCTCTTTACTTTGGAATTTTACTTCAAAAGCCTTTGCAAAATTTTGTCCCAAAAAATGCGAAGTACCCATTTGCAAAGCTTTACCATCTTGCATCATTCCCTCAATACAAAAGGTTTCATCGGCGCCGGCAAATCTTTCATTTTCAGTTTTAATACCTTTAATCACCGGGATTGCCATAAAATCTTGAGCAAACTCTGCGTAAACATTGAGCATTTGAACAGTTTCATCAAGAGCCTCCTGCCTAGTTGCGTGTGCGGTATGTCCTTCCTGCCATAAAAACTCCGCTGTTCTTAAAAACAAACGCGTTCTCATTTCCCAACGCACCACATTCGCCCATTGGTTAATTAAAATAGGCAAGTCTCTGTAGCTCTGAATCCAATTCTTATAAGTATTCCAAATAATTGCCTCACTTGTAGGGCGCACAATTAACTCTTCAGTAAGTTTAGAATCTGGATCAGGAATTAATTTACCAGGGTTATTTGGATCAGCTTTTAATCGATAATGCGTAACAATTGCACATTCTTTGGCAAATCCTTCCGCATTCTTTTCTTCTTTTTCAAATAAACTTTTAGGAACAAACAGAGGAAAATAAGCATTGCTATGTCCAGTATCTTTGAACATTTTGTCTAATTGCTGCTGCATTTTCTCCCAAATAGCATAGCCATATGGTTTAATCACCATACATCCTTTTACAGCACTATGTTCAGCCAAATCTGCGTTACTTACAAGGTTGTTATACCATTCACTGTAATTGTCACTGCGTTTAATTTTCTCGAAAGCCATTGAATTCTTTGCTACAAATCTACAAAATTCAACGGAGTAAATCTTGAGAAAAGCAAAATA
>CAZYBT010000162.1:0-3098 GCA_964645755.1 uncultured Rhizobium sp. | reverse complement strand
TTTTTACCGGAAATCCCAGGTACCGAAAAATTGTCGACCTTGGTGTATTGTCATGGGTTCAAAGGATTCAAAGACTGGGGATTTGTACCTCACCTGAACCAGTTTTTAGTGACTGAAAATATGGCAATGATTACCTTTAACCATTCACACAATGGTGTTGTTGCAAAAGATTTTGATGATTTGGATTCTTTTGCTGATAATTCAGTAGGACAAGAATTACGAGATTTAGAATCATTGGCGATTTGGATTGTAAATGAAGGACAAGAGTTATATGGTTTAAATCCAGAAAAAATAAATTGGCTTGGACATAGTCGTGGGGGCGGCAATGTATTGGTGTTTGCAAAATTGTTTCCAGATTATGTCAATAAAATAGTGACATGGGCTGCGATAGATACTTATGAATTGATTCTACGTGGAATCAATCTAGAGGAATGGAAAAAAAATGGATTTGTATTTATTGAAAATGCTAGAACCAAGCAAAAAATGCCTTTAAATTATTTTATATATCAAGAGTTTTTAGAGAATCAAACAAAATATAACATTTTACAAGCAGCACAAACACTTACAAAGCCATTACTTGTGGTTCATGGTACCGCGGATCAATCTGTACCATTTAAATGTGCTGAAAATATTTACAACGCATGTGCGCACAGTATCTTGTATCAGGTTGATCAAGGTGATCATACATTCGGTGTGTTACATCCTATTGCAGGTTTGCAGGATGTGAGTGAAAAGTTTTGGTTAATGTTAGACAATACCCTTGAATTTCTTGATGATGATGAAATTTAAGGACGCTTTGCCATTGCTCTTTTGAGTCTGTCATTGATGGCCATTCCAATTCCGTCGAATGGTGCCATTTGCACAAACGCCTCGTGTATTTGATGACGGTCAAAGTCCCTCAATATAGAGAACAAATTTGAAGCAGCTTCAAATAAATCATTCTTTTGCGTTAAATAAATAGGATGATGATCTATTTTTTCATGACTTAACCAAAATGAACTCGCGGACACAGGGGAATAAAATAAGATATGAGGCAGGTTAGAATTTTGTAAATTCAATTCATCGATGGACCGTAATTTACAAAATGGGGAGTAGTGTTGGTCAAGCTGCCCTGGTGCTTTTGGATTGCTATTTTCACTAATTTCACACTGAACTTCGCCAATGACTGCTTCGATATCATTTTTGGTGATCATTCCAAGTCTCAGGATTTTTGGAGCGGTTTCAATTTCAAATGAAATAATGGTACTTTCAATACCAACAGCGCATTTTCCACCGTCTAAGATATATGGGATTGTTTGTCCCAATTGGTCAAAAACATGTTGAGAGCAAGTAGGACTTACGTAACCAAACGGGTTTGCAGAAGGGGCCGCTAAAGGGAAATCTAATTGTTGCAGCAATGCCAATGCAACTGGGTGATTCGGCAACCTTACAGCCACTGTTTGATGTCCAGCAGTGACCAAATCAGGCACGAGATGTGATTTTTTAAATATGAAAGTCAGTGGTCCTGGCCAAAATTCTTGCATTAATTGATTCGCGTTTTCGGGCACATATGATGTAATTTGGTCTAGTTGAGAAATTTTGCCAATGTGCAGAATAAGGGGATCAAAAAATGGTCGATTTTTAGCTTCGAAAATTTTAGCAACGGCGGTTTGGTTCAATCCATTTGCAGCCAATCCGTAGACTGTTTCTGTTGGAATAGCAACCAAACCGTCTGATTGCAATATAGATTTACATTTTTCAATATTTTGACCGATTTCAGCCAGCATATTAACGTCTTTTGAGACTATATTTTTCTATTTTGTTGTACAAATGTGATCTTTGAATGTCGATTTCAATTGCAGTTTTTGCCACATTCCAAGCATTTTGGACCAATTTTCGTTCTATGAAAACTTTTTCTGCAAAATCACGAAAATCTTGAAGCGTTTTGTATTCATCTACCACTCCGAATGGATCAGAACCGCGTTGTGCAGGATTCGAATACATAAACACATCATCGCCGGTAATTTGCTCATCACACAGAATGACCAAACGTTCAATAACGTTTCTGAGTTCTCGAATATTTCCTGTCCAATTTACATCTTGTAATGCGCGGTAACCATCTGCCGTGAATTTTTTGTTCGACATTCCATTTTCAGAACATATTTCGGCGAGGAATTTATCGGCAATCATGGGAATATCTTCGGCACGCTCATTCAAAGTTGGCACATGAATAAGTATTACGGAGAGACGGTGATAAAGGTCCATTCTAAAATTTCCTTTTTCAATTTCTTCCAATAAGTTCTTATTCGTTGCGGCTACAATTCTCACATCAACCTTGATTTCTTTGTCTCCACCAACACGCGTAATTTTTCCCTCTTGAATGGCACGCAGCACTTTCGCTTGCGCAGCCATTGACATATCGCCGATTTCATCGAGGAAAAGCGTTCCGCCGTGTGCCTGCTCAAATTTACCAATGCGTTGTTTAATAGCGGAGGTAAAGCTTCCCTTTTCGTGTCCAAACAATTCACTTTCAATTAATTCAGTCGGAATAGAGGCGCAGTTTACTTCAATTAAATGTTGAGAAGCGCGTGTACTTCTTTCATGGACCCAACGGGCAACAAGTTCTTTTCCTGTTCCGTTTTCTCCTGTAATCAAAACTCGTGCTTCGGTTGGAGCCACTTTTTCAATGGTTTCTTTTATTTTGGAAATGGCCGGAGTTTCACCAATAATATCAAAGGTTTTGGCAACTTTTCTTTTGAGAACTTTTGTTTCAGTTACCAAATTGTTTCTGTCGATTGCATTTCTTAAAGTAATGAGCAAGCGATTTAAATCAGGTGGCTTGGTGATAAAATCGTAGGCGCCTTTTTTAGTGCTATCGATGGCCATTTCAACATTTCCATGTCCAGAAATCATGACCATCGGAATCTCAGGGCGGAAAGCTTGTACTTTTTCCAACAATTCCATACCATCAATTCCTGGCATTTTTACATCGCAAAGAATTACGTCGAAATCGTTTTTTTGAATCAAGGTCCAAGCTTTCTCGCCATTGTCGGCTAAAGAGACTTCAAAGTCTTCATATTCAAGAATTTCCTTCAGAGTTTCTCTGATAGGAGCTTCAT
>CAZYBT010000161.1:0-3142 GCA_964645755.1 uncultured Rhizobium sp. | reverse complement strand
ATTTCAATATCAAAAGACATAATTAATAAAACGAACTGCAAAATTAAGCATTTTTAGAATAAAATACAATTAAACCAAAGAAAAGTAACTTAAAAAAAAAGAGACCAACGTACGTTGGTCTCTTTTTTTACGAGAACAAATTGATTAATATTCCCAAAGATCATGTTCAAAAATGAACAAATCATTCTTTATTTTTTCTGATTCCAACAATAAGGCTGTTTGATCAGATTCAAATTCACGTTTTTCATGTAAATAGGCATTGTCATGATCACTTGTTTTTACGATATAACTATCGAACAAGCGATGACCATTGATATGCTGATCCCAATTCAAACGCATTGCATCATTGTAACGATTAAATACTTGTGATTTTGCCAAAGTAGGTCTACAATCGTCCATTTTCAACCAGAATGGTTTTTCTGGTGTTGTAATGGTTTGACCATTAATTGTCATCTTCTTGTCTCTCACAGGCGCAATTGCAATAATAACAGGTTTCATTTCACCGTGTTTGTAATCAAAAATCCAATCTTCCATGATTTCAAATTTTCTCAAGTCGTTCCACTTAAACAAAATTGGCACCATAGAATCATGAAAATTTGAAGGATCTGATGGATCGTAATTATTAGGATCTACATCAGCATTCAACACAGGAACAGCTTCTGTTTCACTACATTTTGATACAATACCTTCAGGTGTGATAATAGAACGTAGTGAGTCAGTATTGTATGCACGAACCAAACCCTTAGTACCTAATTCCCAGAAAATCTGTGTCACAGGGTTTCTTGGCCAGGTCCATGATTTATTTAATTTCTGACGCAAATCAATCATTCTCCAAACTCTTCTACGGAATTTTTCATCACCCTTACGGAGGTATGGACGAGGAATAAATTCACCTTCAAGTACGGTTAAGTTTGTGTCTTGGTTTACGTATTCCGGTTCATAATGCGCCACAGCTGAATCATTATAATGAATTCCAATTGGTGGAATCACTGATGTATTTGCCGCAGCAGCTGCTGCAGGAGCTGCAGCCGAGCCAGTTGTAGTTACAGACGCCGAAGCAGAAGCACCACCTTTAGAAGTAGTTACACTCGCATTTGCAGTGGTTTTCTTCTTATTAGTAGTCTGTTGACTGCTAGCAGCAGGTTCACTTCCCCAACTATCCCATTGAGCCGATAAAGACCCTACGAAAAGTGTACTAAAGATTATTATTACTCGATTCATTTTCTTATTATTTTATTTGTGCACCAGCATTTTCAAGTAGTACAGGTACTTTATCAGGACCAACAGCTCTTACGTCTGAAAACTGAACAAAATCTCCTGAACCCAACATATTCAATACTGATTTAATTGGTTCTAAGCTCGCGCTGCTACCTTGTACAGTTTTAGGTCCACCAGTTCTTCTGCCTAAGGCAGTAAACTTATAACTTAAAACTTGGAAACGAACGCCATCATATACAAAGTTATCAAGAACTGCAGCAGCAGATGGTTGTAATTTTAAAGCTTCTACTGAAATAGCTCCAGCAAATTCAATTGCTCCACACTTAAATCTTGGTTTTGGAACTGGTCTAACTTTGAAACTTTTTACACCCATTGGCTTCATTCTTCCATCAGGCAACTTCGCAGAAACTTGAATTTGAACATCACCCATTTTCTTTGGTATATTCACCTTGTATTTACCTTTACTACCAGACAAAACTGCATTAGTAGCTCCACCCGCGTTCGCAACTGACCCATCACCTTTGATTTGACAACCAACAGCTCTAGCCACAACGTTTGCAGGATCAACACCACCAACTGATATAGAAATTGGATTTTCCAAACCAACATACAAAACGTTCAACGCATCAGCTGAAATCGCAGCCTGAGGAGCAAACGCAGTGTATTCGGCAGTAGCATCTTTTACTTCTGATCCACCACCTGGTTTTGGAACACTGATTTTCACGTTCAATTGATTTGTACCAGCAGATTGAGGTGTAACCTTATATTTACCTACACCATTCTCTACAGGAACTGATGCTCCATTTACGGTGATCATCATGTTTGCCTTCGAATTGTATGCAGCCAATAAAATATCAGCTTCATATGTTTGTCCAGTTACAACCGCACCCGTCTTCGCACTAACAACTGGAATGATTGCATCAAATTTGAAATCCGCAGCACTTACTGATTCAGCAAGACCTTGGCAAATTTCAGATTCAAGAATTTTTGCGTCATTCTCAATTTTGCTCAACATTGCAAAAACCGCAGCCAAAGGCGTACTGTGCATGTAAACTTCTGACCAAGAAAGTTTCTTACCTTCATGATCTTCTACCAAACCAGAAGTTTTACTGAAAGGATCTTTTACATCACCCGCAGACAAAGTCGTTTTCAAGGCAATATCTTTCATTCTTCCATTCAAAAACTCAACGGTTTCTTTATTTTTAGCCAAGTTAGGATCAGATTGAGCTTTTTTCATCAGGTTCAACAAGTTCACACGAGATGCGTTAATTTTTGCTTCTAAATCTTTACCTCTCTTGCCTTGTAATTCTTCATTAAAGTAACGAACATGATCATCTAAGTTGTCACCAGATACCAATTCAGGCATTTCACCATTCTTCTTAACAACCCAGGGATATTGGTTTGTTTCAATGTAATCCGATTTTTTCTCAGGATCAATTTTGAAACCCAATTTTGGATCACCTTGATTCGGATCTGTAGCCCCTTGAGAATATCTCAAAAGCTCCGTTTTAATTCTATGAAGATCTTCTACCAACGCTTTGGTCTCTTTGTTTGCCTCATCACAAAATTTCAATGCAGCTTGTGCACCCAAATTATTGTCTTGAGCAGTTTTCTTCAATCCCTGAACAATCTTATCAGTTTTCACCTCAATGTTGCCCGTTGATTTTTGCAAACTGTTATCTAAAACCGTAAATGCTAATAAAATCTCTTTAGTTACGTTCAAAGCTAGAAGAGCAGTCAACACGAGATACATCATGTTGATCATCTTCTGCCTTGCCGACAATTTACCACCTGCCATCTTTTTTCTCCTTTATAATGTGGTATAAATAGTAAATTAACGGTTGCCGCCCATTGCGCTTAACATGTTACCATAAATTGAGTTCAAGTTACTCAAGTTTTGGTTCAAACGATTTAATTCGTTTTT
>CAZYBT010000160.1:0-3150 GCA_964645755.1 uncultured Rhizobium sp. | reverse complement strand
GTAATGAATCTTTTCGCTATGAAAAAAGGCCAATTAAACATGCTGCTCAAAATTAAGTCGGAAACACCGAGTTTACGAATATTCACACTAATTTTTGTATTATTTATTTTCAAAATTGCAACAGCCCAAATCAAAACTGGAGCAGAGCAAACAGAACTTTACATTTCTAAATTGAAAAACAAAAAGGTAGCGATTGTAGCGAATCCTACTTCTGTAATTGGAAAAACACATTTGGTAGATAGCCTTTTTTCCCTCAAAATAAAAATTAAGAAAATTTTTGCTCCAGAACATGGTTTTCGCGGGGAAGCTGCCAATGGCGACAAAATTTCGAATTCAATTGATCCTAAAACTCAAATTCCAATTGTTTCGCTGTATGGTAAAAACATCAAGCCTTCAAAAAAAGATTTGTCGGGAATTGATATCGTAATTTTTGACATTCAAGATGTTGGCGTACGATTTTATACTTATTTGACTACACTTCACTATGTGATGGAAGCGTGTGCGGAATACAAAAAAACGCTCATTATCTTAGATAGACCAAATCCAAATGGTTATTTTATTGATGGACCAATTTTGGATGAAAAGTTTAAAAGTATGGTTGGAATGCATCCCATTCCTCTAGTTCATGGTATGACACTTGGCGAATTAGGAAAGATGATACTTGGTGAAAAATGGATATCGAATTGTCAAAAGCTTCATTTAGAGGTGGTTCCTGTTAAAAACTACACACATAACTTGGCATATGCCCCTCCGGTTCCCCCTTCACCAAATTTACCTAATTACACATCCATTTTACTATATCCAACGCTTGGACTGCTTGAGGGCACAGAAATGAGTATGGGAAGAGGCACAAACAAACCTTTTGAGTGTTTTGGGGCTCCTTGGTTAATCAAAGGAAATTATCAATTTACCCCTGTAAATATACCAGGAAAAGCTGTTAATCCACCATTTTTAAACCAAGAATGCCATGGATTTCTACTCACTGATTTTACAAACGATTACTTAATTTCTTATAAACAACTATACATCGAGTGGATTGTTATGCTCTATAAAGAATGTCCAAACAAATCAAAATTCTTCAATAATTTCCTACCCAAACTCATTGGAAATGATGAGTTTAAGCAACAAATAGAATCCGGAACTTCCGCTTCTGAAATACGGAAATCTTGGCAAACTGGCATTCAAAAATTCAAGGTTCAAAGATTGCCATATTTATTGTATCCTTTTGATCCAGAAATTGGATTAATAGAAAAATAATGCTTCAATTTGTTGTAATTTTGAAATATGAAACACATTTTATATTCATTGATTTTAGGAGGGACATTTCTTTTGTCGTGCGCTGATGGTGGCAATCACATTGGAAAACAAGTTGATACCCAAAAGGCAATCTCGGTAAAAGAAGGATTAAATCAATTCAATACGAGCAAAAAGCAAAATGAGCTTGTTGTATATGGTAAAGTTGCTGATGTTTGCGAGGCAGAAGGTTGTTGGTTTGCTTATGAGGTTGGTGATTCTTCTATCACTGTTGATTTCAATAACGAATTCACGGTACCTAAAAATATTAAAAGAAAAGATATGTACGCAGTTGGACATTTCTATCTCGATAGTTCAATGGCGGAAGACAAGGACACTGTAAAACAGCCTAAATTGGTTATAACCACAAAATTCAGAGCACACGGTGTAAAATTTAAATAAAATCCATTAAAAGAGAATATATTTACCCATTCGAAGAATGGAGAGATGGAGCATTAAACAACAAAAAAGGCACCGTTAGGTGCCTTTTTTGTTGTTTAATGTATGATTTATTGAATATCAAAAGTGTTCATAAAAGCGGTTGTAAAGTTACCCGCTCTGAAATCTGCATTTTTCATCAATTGTTGGTGTAAAGGCAGCGTAGTGTGTATTCCTTCGATTACAAACTCACTCAAAGCACGCTCCATTTTAACGATAGCTTCTTCTCTTGTTTGGGCTGAGACAATTAATTTTGCAATCATCGAATCGTAATAAGGAGGAATGGTATAGCCTGCATAAATATGCGAATCTACACGTACTCCATGCCCACCCGGTTTATGTAAAACTTGAATTTTTCCCGGACTCGGTCTAAAGTTGTTATGAATATCTTCTGCGTTTATTCTGCACTCAATTGCGGCTTTTGTAGGAATATAATCTTTACCCGAAATAGGCACGCCTGCTGCAATCAGAATTTGTTCTTTCACTAAGTCGTAATTAATTACTTCCTCAGTTACTGGATGTTCAACTTGAATACGGGTGTTCATTTCCATGAAATAGAAATTTCTATGTTTATCTACCAGGAATTCAACAGTGCCCACTCCTTCATAATTGATAATTTGAGCGGCTGCTTTAGCGGCCGTACCCATTTTTTCTCTCAATTCAGGTGTCATAAATGGAGACGGGGTCTCTTCTAACAACTTTTGATGACGACGTTGAATCGAGCAATCTCTTTCAGAAAGGTGACAAACTTTTCCATATTGATCACCAGCAATCTGAATTTCAATGTGACGAGGATCTTCGATGTATTTTTCCATATACAAACCATCGTTACCAAATGCAGCACCTGCTTCTTGTTTCGCACTATTCCAGGCTGATTCAATTTCATCATCCTTCCAAACAATTCTCATTCCACGACCACCACCACCAGCGGTTGCCTTCATAATTACAGGGTATCCAATTTCGTTTGCTAAAGTAATGGCTTGTTCAAAACTCTCCAGTAGACCATCTGAACCAGGAATACAAGGTACACCAGCTTTTTTCATGGTTTCTTTTGCATTTGACTTGTCGCCCATTTGATCTATTTGTTCAGGAGTAGCACCAATGAACTTAATACCGTGATCTCTACAGATAGCGCTGAAGCGACTATTTTCAGACAAAAAGCCATATCCTGGATGAATGGCATCTGCATTCGTAACTTCTGCAGCTGCAAGAATCCTTGGAATGTTAAGGTAACTATCTTTACTCTGTGGAGGTCCAATACAAACAGCCTCATCCGCAAAACGCACATGAAGACTTTCTTTATCGGCCGTAGAATAAACAGCAACAGTTTTTATCCCCATTTCTTTGCATGTGCGTATGATGCGCAATGCAATTTCACCGCGATTTGCGATTAATATCTTTTTAAACATAAAAATCTGG
>CAZYBT010000159.1:0-3167 GCA_964645755.1 uncultured Rhizobium sp. | reverse complement strand
TCGAACCCGATAACCGACCAAAGTTCCTGAAAGATGCCATCTATCAGGGAGAGTTGAGCAACGCGCCTTATGCGCTTTCTGTGAGCTCTCCCAAAATAGAACCCATCGACAAACGCCTGTTAAAAGCAAATGCGCATGAAAGCATGCAGCACCAAGCGGAGCAACAGATTTCAATGCTCAAGAAACAGGCAGAATTGCTCATGAAACAAGCAAAAGAAATTGAACAACGTTTAGAAATATCACATGCGATTTACAAAGCCGATATCAATTTTGAACCTATCATTAACGGCATTTACCATTTGTACCAAAAAGAAGATGGCACTCAGCAATTGAGTATGGTTGCACCGTATGAGTGGGGCAACAAAATGCCATATCACGCTTACCTACATACTGTTAGGCTTCTTGCAGATAGAACTTGGGATGTGTTGGCTTAATTACCAACCTTGAATTTTTTCAACAGCTCTGCGCACTGATCCCTCTTTCAAAAGCACCATTTTCGAAGTTTCATAATCCAATCCGGTTTCATCCATAACCATTTTAGTTCCTCTGTCAATGAGTTTGTAATTGGTTAATTGCATGTCAATCATTTTATTCCCTTTAACATGACCGAGTTTAATCATTACCGTTGTAGTAATCATATTCAACACCATTTTGGTTGCTGTTCCTGCCTTCATTCTGGTACTGCCCGTAACAAATTCTGGACCTGTAACCACCTCAACTGTATAATTCGCCACTTTTTTGAGGGACGTTTCACTGTTGCAGGCAATTCCTCCGGTTTGAATCCCCATTTCATTGCAGGCTTTTAATGCACTTAACACATAGGGTGTTCGACCCGATGCAGTGATTCCAACCACAAAATCTTTTGAATTCACATTGTACTCCAATAAATCTTTTATACCTTGATTTTCATCATCTTCCGCAAATTCAACAGCTTTGCGTATGGCCCCGTCGCCACCCGCCATGATGCCTATTACTCGATCAAATGCCACTCCATAAGTTGGAGGGCACTCCGATGCGTCAACAACACCCAATCTACCACTCGTTCCTGCACCTAAGTAGAAAAGCCTTCCACCGTGTTGCATTTTCCCATAGCATGCCTCTATTAGAGATACAATCTCAGGCATTGCTTTTTCAACGGCAATTGCAACTGTTTGATCCTCTTGGTTGATACCCACAGCCAATTCGGCGATGCTCAATTCATCGAGGTTTTTAAAATTTGATTCAGATTCGGTAAACACAAATGGAAGTTTTTTATTCAAAGGTAAACATATCTCGATGAAACAAATAAAATTATTGATGAATTTATACGAACTTTGTGAGGAAATGACTCAAGAAAATTTACAAGAAGAAATAAAGAAAAAATGGTTTAAAGTAATTGATTTTTTCGAGAATAGATTCGGAAAAAAACCTGACTTAAATGCCATTTTGTTTTTGATTGGAGTAAGAGAACTTGGTCAGTTACCAGATAAAAATTTTACAAAAGAAGAAAAAACGCACTTAATGCACATTGCTAACTGCAAATTATTGAGCTACTCCGGCTATTACAAACAAATTGGATTCAACCAAAAAGGATGGCCAGTTTGGGAAAGTGCAGCAACCATTCCAAATCTAAATATTTTTGAACAAGAAAACTTGCTAAGGCAACACATCATTGAATACTTTGAACAAGAAGAAATCATTAACTTTTATGAAAATTAAACCACTTTTTATTCCTGCAATGCTCTTGATAGCATGTGGTGAAGCTCCAAAAACCAAGGATGCTGTAGAGGCAATGAAACAAGAATTGGCTCAAGAGAATATTCCCATGACTGTTCCGGATACAACTTTACCGGATAATTGGAATTCTGTTGAATTTACAACCAACTACGGCGTGATTAAAGTGGGCTTAAATCCAGCAACACCCAAACACAGTGAAAATTTTTACAAACTTGCTTCTGAGGGATATTACAACGGGGTATTATTTCACCGAGTAATCAAACAATTTATGGTACAAACCGGAGATCCTAATTCCAAAAGTGCCAAACCAGGACAACAGTTGGGCGATGGTGGGCCAAAATACAAACTTCCTGCTGAAATTTCAGACACACTCTATCACTTCAAAGGAGCTCTTGCCGCGGCTAGAGAAAGCGATCAAAACAATCCGATGAAAATGAGTTCTGGTAGTCAGTTTTACATTGTAACTGGTTCTCCAGTTTCTTCCTCAAAAATGAAAGAAATGCTAGAACAAGGTGTGATCAAAGATTTTTTATCAAAAAGAGAAAATATGGAATATCAAATGCGATTAAATACCGCATATGAAATGAGCAATCAACTTGCAGCCGATAATGTCATTAAAGAAATTAAACCTTTGGTGAAAGACCAAATTGAAGCAGCCTACAAAAACGTACCAGAAAAAGTGAGAAACATTTATGGCAGCTGGGGAGGCACTCCATTTTTAGACAATCAATACACCGTTTTCGGGAAGGTAGTATCGGGACATCACATTGTTGACAAAATACAGTGGGTTGAGACAGACAAAAACGATAGACCGGTGAATGATGTGAAAATTATTTCAACCAAGGTTTTCCCTAAGAAAAAATAATCTCATTAGGTTTGTTCCCAAATTTGATGTATATTTGCAGAACTTTCCGTAAAGAATAACTTGGAGGGGACAAGCCGAAAGCCGTCCCCTTTTTTATTGAATATGAAAAAATTAGGCGAAAAATTGAAAACCATGATCAATGACGAAGCGAGTCAATACGACTTATTCGTAGTGCATCATACGGTAAGTCCTACCGGACTTTTTCGTTTTTATGTAGACAGTGAAGAAATTTTATCAATGAATGCATTGGCAGAATTCACCCGTCATATTTCTAATTTAATCGATGAAAGTGATTTTGGAGACGCAGCATTTACCTTTGAAATTTCATCGCCGGGTGCAGATAATCCTTTAACCGACAAACGTCAGTTTGGCAAGCATATTGGTAGAAATTTTGAAGTAGAAACCACTGAAGGTGAAACATTTAAAGGAAAATTGGAGTCTATAGAAAACGACCAATTTAACTTCTCGAAAGAAATCAAAGAAAAAGGCAAAAAAATAAGTTACGAAACCTATGTTTTGCCATATAGTTCAATTAAACAAGCAACAATTATAATTAGTTTTAAATAACATGAAAACCAAAGCCAAG
>CAZYBT010000158.1:0-3168 GCA_964645755.1 uncultured Rhizobium sp. | reverse complement strand
AAATATTTTCTTTAACATAATCTATTGACCCAAATCTCGGTATTTTCTTTGAGAATATGAAATACTTTCTCAAATCCTTCCTCTCCACCATACCAAGGATCAGGCACATCTGCCCCTGGGTTAGCTGGATCTAATTCGCGATATACCCTAATTTTGCTTTTTTGTGCTTCTGAGTTACACATCCTCAAAACCTGCTGATGCACAGATTGATCCATCGTGAATATGATATCGAACGTATTGAGATCCTCATGGTTAATTTTACGGCTAATGCTCGGAACACGAATTCCGTGTTTCTCCGCATTGCGCTGTGTTCTCGAATCAGCCGATTCACCATCGTGCAAGCCATTTGTACCGCAAGAATCCAAATAAAACAAATCCGACTTACCCAAACGATCAATCTCATGTTGGAACAGAGCTTCAGCCAATGGACTTCGGCATATATTACCCAAACAAACAAAAATTATTTTTTGCATCTTTCAAAGATACAGTAAGCAACTTATTTGATCGGAATTTCTTTGATTGTTCCCTGCGGGGTAACCAAATACACCTCCTTGGTGTCTGTGCCCTTTTCGTATTTCACAACTGTATTCACTGGTGCTACTCTCCTGTATTTTACCTCTAAGCTATATACGAATTGGATGCCAGGTTTTAAAGGCGAAGGATTAATGATCGCATCAAATCCATCAGTTGATACTTGGTTGTAAAACAAAGTATTGCGACTCACTGGATTAGAACCAATTTTTAATGCGTCAGATGAGCTTTCATCATCAATTGTGCTCACTGCAAGGGGTTGATAACGTACGTAGCGATCAGTAGGAAAACTTTGATTCTGCTGTTCCGTCATTGTTCTGTAACATGTATCAAGTTTAATTCCCATATTGCTCAACATTTTGAGTTTCTTCAACAAAACAGCATTCGCTTTTTCTCGAATCATTGTGTTCGCATGATCCGTTGAATCATATTGATATTCAACTTTAATTAAATCATAAATTTCACATTGAGCTGCCATTGAATACAACTGGTCTAAATGTGCTGGGTCGTGATAACGAACATGAATGTTCTTTTGCATTTCAAAACCTTTTGGAACTTGAATATAAGATTTGGAGAATGTACGTTTTTCTCTGTCAAAAATTGGAACCAAGGCAATCATGTCTAAATAAAAATTGTCTTTTTTTACCCCTATTTTAGAAGCCAAAGCAATGAATTTATTCACTCTATGTTGCAATAAACTATCGAGTTCTGCTACTTTCTTGCCCGCTTGGTTGATATGAAATATTGCTGTGTAGTTTTGAGGTGTGGCATTATATAAAATATTCACCTTCACAACATGCTCATTCCCCGAAGTGTAGGTGCTGTAAGTATTCGTAATTTGCGACATCATGGCGTTGTCGGCGTAATTTGGCTGAGCACCTTGATTGTAATTGTAACCAGCTGCAGCAGGTGTGGCCATTGCTTTAGATTTGCCTTGCTTGTATGACTGACTTTGCTCAAAACGGTTATTTTCATTGTATTGTAAATTCCCGGATACTTGAGCAAAAGCTCCTAACACAGTTGCAAAAAATGCAACAAATACATATAATTTTTTTCGCATAATTAAGAAACGTAAAAGGATAATGAAAAGTTACAATTGGCAACAAACTTAGTAAACCAATTCACCCCATGCAGCACTCGATATGGTGAGTTTTTTGCCACTATGTGGCTCTACATATCCAATAATTTGAGCATCAACACCAAATGATTTGGAAATTTCAATCATGGTTTCTGCAGATTTTGGATCGGTGTATATCTCCAATCGGTGGCCCATGTTAAATACTTGAAACATTTCTCTCCAATCTGTTTGACTTTCTCTTTGAATCAAATCAAACAATGGTGGAATTGCCATCAAATTGTTTTTTACCACATGAACATTGTCGGCAAAATGCAAAATCTTGGTTTGTGCTCCGCCCGAACAGTGTATCATGCCTTTTACAGATGAACGTCCACACTCCTTGAAAATCTGCATCACAATTGGGGCATAGGTGCGTGTTGGCGACAATACCAATTTTCCCGCATTCAACGGTGAATTTTCAACCGAATCTGTAAGCTTCATGCTTCCACAGTAAACTACTTCCTCCGGTAAATCAGTGTTATATGATTCAGGGTATTTTTCTCTGTAAATTTTTGAAAACACATCATGGCGGGCGCTCGTTAATCCGTTGCTGCCCATTCCTCCGTTATATTCCGTTTCGTAGGTAGCCTGACCGTAACTTGCAAAGCCCACAATGACTTGTCCTCCAGCAATATTTGCGTTGTCAATAACATCCGAACGTTTTCCGTTTGCTACCAAAGTAGAATCTACAATGATTGTTCTCACCAAATCTCCAACATCGGCGGTTTCACCGCCTGTTGAATGGATCACAATTCCATGTTCACGCATGGTTTGGCAGAACAGTTCACTTCCCTCAATCAATGCTGAAATAACTTCACCTGGAATCAAATTTTTGTTTCTTCCAATGGTGCTCGACAATAAAAAAGGACCAGTAAAACCTGCACACAACAAATCATCGGTGTTCATGACGATGGCATCTTGAGAAATGCCTTTCCAAACCGACATATCGCCAGTTTCTTTCCAATAAACATAAGCCAAACTGCTTTTGGTTCCAGCTCCATCAGCATGCACAATGGTACAAGCCTCAGGATCATTGCTCAAATAATCAGGAATTACTTTGCAAAATGCCTTAGGAAACAATCCTTTATCGATGTTTTTTATGGCCTTGTGTACATCCTCTTTCTGAGACGAAACCCCGCGCTGCGAATATTTATCAGACATGCCACAAAGATAGTGAAATGCAAATCTTTTCGCTAATTTTGAACCAATGAAAATCATTTCTTACAACGTTAATGGAATCAGAAGCGCCCACTCAAAAGGCCTTTACGACTATCTACTCGATCAAGGTGCAGATATCGTTTGTTTTCAAGAACTTAAAGCACTTCCTGAGCAAATTGATCAAACTCCGCTCGAAAATATGGGCTATCATTGTCATTGGTTCTCTGCTCAAAAAAAGGGATATAGCGGCGTAGGAATTATTTCTAAAGAAAAACCCAACCATGTTGAGTATGGTTGCAATCACGAACTTTTTGATTTTGAGGGACGTGTGATTCGGCTCGATTTTAACTGGGGAAGTATCA
>CAZYBT010000157.1:0-3192 GCA_964645755.1 uncultured Rhizobium sp. | reverse complement strand
ATCAATATAACACCCAATTTAAATAATTTCTTCATGATAATTTTTTTTAGAATGTGATTTTAATGTTAGCGGTAATTTGACGCAATGTTGGCAATGAACCGAATTCAAAACCTTGTACGTTTCCAGTACCAAATGAGTTAGTTTCAGGATCTACAAAAGTGTTAGAAGCAGGCGTCCATAACAATAAGTTACGGCCAGCTACACCCATAGAAATTCTTCCAAATGGAGTTCTAGACAACCACTCTTTAGGGAATTCATAAGTTAAGCTTACTTCTCTCAATTTAGTGTATGACGCATCTAAGATGTTTGCAATGCTGTTCTTTTGATCAGTGTATAAATCTTGTGCACTAACAGGTGTTGTATTTGCTCTGTAAGTGTTATCACCAGTTTGTACAACCGAATTTGGAATGATTCCATCACCACGCTCTTGATCAACGCCATCAACAGACAAAGTGTTGATGCTTGTACCACAGAACTCCATGATGTCTTTCGTTCTTGAATACATGATACCTCCATCTTTTCTGTCGAATTGGATGTACAATGACCAATTTTTATACTTGAAAGTATTTGAAATAGACAAAGTATAGTTCGGGTTGTATGTTCCCAAATACTGTGGATTTGGATCAACAACCGGCATACCAGTGGTTGAATCTACAATAACTTGTCCACTCGCAGTTTTCTTTTCGCCAATTACATAGAATTGTCCGAATGGTCTGTTCAAAGCAGCAACCACAGAAGCTGAACCTAAACCACCCATTGAAACTTGATCAATTCCAGGATAAATAGAAGTAACCATATTCTCGTTTTTAGCATAAACAAAGTTCAAGTTCCAACGGAAATTCTTCGTATAAACCGGCATCGTTTTAATCAATACTTCAATACCTTTATTGGTGAAAGATGCAGCATTAATTGTTTGTGATGTGAATCCTGTTGAAGGAGCAATTGGTACATTCAAAATAATGTCTTTTGTTTCATTACTGTAATAAGTAACATCCAAACCTAAACGATCATTTTTCAAGAAAGCCATTTCAATACCAATCTCATTTGAAGTGGTAAACTCTGGTTTCAAGTTTGAATTTGCAATTCTATTTCCTCTTTCATATCCAACTACTGTTCCGTAAGGTGATTTCAACACAGAATTGTTGTAACCATCACCGATAGAACCAGTGAAGAATACACTTGTCAATTGATATGGATCGGCATCTTTACCCACTTGAGCACTTGCCAATCTTAATTTACCATATGTTAACACACTGTTCTTTGGCAATAACTTTGAAAAAATCAAAGCTGCACTTGCTCCATAATAATCGTAGCTGTTTGCATTTTGAGGCAATGTAGAAGAATAATCTCTTCTCGCTGTGAAATTCACAAATGCATAGTCTTGATAGTTTACACCTAAATCGGTATAAAAACCTTCGATTCTGCGCTGTGAATAAGAGTTTGAAACCGTAGGACGACCGTCTGAATTGTCTAAATTGTAAAATCCAGGAATAACCAAACCAGCTGTTGAAGCACTCAATGTGGTTACTGTTCTCTGACGATAGTTGTGTCCAAATAATGCAGTTAATTTGATGTCTTTGTTAATGTTACGCTTAACTGTTGCCATCAAATCTGAAGTTAACTCATTTACTTTGAAATCATTTTCTTCATACAAACCAATTTTGCTCGCTTGAGAAGCATTCTGACCAGTAATACCAGTAATTTTTGGTTCATAAGCTCTTCTTGCATCAGTATAGAAGTTAGTTCCTACACGGTAAGTTACGTTAATCCAATTTGTAGGATCATACGACAAAGTTGAAACTCCCAACACGTTGTCTACTGTGTTTTTATTCGCTGATGTCGACAAAATGTAATATGGATTTAAAGTATAAGCACCATAATATCCGCTTACTGTATTGAATTTATTATTCAAATCTTTCAACTCGTGCAATGGAATGTCACGTGGAGTTTGTAAAATTTGATCATAAAATGAATAATCTTGTCCCTGTGTAGAAATCAATGAATTTGTACGCGTGTAAGTAACACTGAAATTCGCAGTGAAATTATTTGCCAATTGAGCAAAGCTATTTCCTTTAAATGATGTACGATTATATTCAGTACCTGGAATAATAGAAGTATTGCTCAAGTTATTTACAGAGAAGAAATATCCAACTTTTTCACCACCACCATTCACCGTCAATGAATTTTGATTGGTATGTCCAGTATTAAAAAAGTCTTGCACATTGTTTGGTAATGCGGAATATTTCTTAACTCTTTGTTCTCCATCAATCATTTGGCCCCATGGTTGCAATTGATCGGTGAACTTAGGACCCCAGCTCCAGTTTTCACGAGAGTCGGCATAACCTCCGCCACCCTGTCCAAATTTATTTTGGAATTCAGGGAAACGCAATGGATTCTCCCAAGAATAACTGCTGCTATACGTCATGCTCATCTTTTTGTTCTGACCAATGTTGCCTTTACCACTTTTAGTGGTAATAATAATCGCACCATTTGAAGCTCGTGAACCATAAAGTACCGCCGCCGCCGGACCTTTCAAAACATCGATGGTTTCAATATCATCTGGGTTAATATCGTTTGCACGGTTACCTGCGTCTACCTGACGGTTTAGGTTATCGCCACTTTGGATACTAGAGTTGTCAATTGGAATACCATCAACAACAATCAACGGTTGGTTGTCACCATTCAATGTAGTTGCACCACGCAATTGAATCCTTGTTGAAGAACCCGGCGTACCACCACCTGAAGAAATTGTTAAACCGGCAACCTTACCTTGTAATCCATTGAAAACTGAACGATCTTTACCTTGTGATGCATCGTCACCTTTAACTTGGGTTGTTGCATAACCCAAACTTGCTTTTTCCTTTTTAATACCAACCGCTGTAATAGAAACCGCGTCGATACCCAATAAATCCTCTTCCAAGGAAAAATTTACCTCTTCGCCTGTAACTGTGGCTTTGGAATTTTTAAAACCAGAAGCTTGACAAGTTAATTCACCGCTAACCGCAGCTACTGCAAGTGCGAACGTACCATCATCTTGCGATGTTGTACTCTTGTTTTCTCCAGTGAGCTTCACTGTTGCCCCTGAAATCGGCTCCCCGTCAGAAGAAGTAATCTTCCCCCTAATTACCCGGGTTTGCGCCGATGCCATTCCGATAAATGCTGTAAACAGCAGAATCGCAATGAACGACTTTT
>CAZYBT010000156.1:0-3233 GCA_964645755.1 uncultured Rhizobium sp. | reverse complement strand
GCATACGACCTAACAACGCAGAAACTTCAGAACCTGCCTGTGTGAAACGGAAAATATTGTCAATAAAGAAAAGAATGTCTTTTCCTGCGCCAGAACCATCTCCATCACGGAAATACTCAGCTACTGTCAATCCACTCAATGCAACACGTGCACGCGCCCCTGGAGGCTCATTCATTTGACCGAATACCAGGGTAGCTTGACTCTCTTGTAATTCAGACATGTTCACTTTTGATAAATCCCATCCACCTTCTTCCATGCTGTGAACGAACTCTTTACCGTAACGAATAACGCCAGATTCAATCATCTCACGCAATAAATCGTTACCTTCACGACTTCTTTCACCAACACCGGCGAAAACTGACATACCGCTGTATGCTTTTGCAATGTTATTGATCAATTCCATGATCAAAACTGTTTTTCCTACACCAGCACCACCAAACAAACCAATTTTACCTCCTTTTGCATAAGGCTCAAGCAAATCAATTACCTTGATACCTGTATATAAAGGCTCTGAACTTGTGCTTAAGTTTTCGAAAGTTGGAGCAGCTGCGTGGATTGGTCGGCCGTTGCTGTTGTCTAAAGCTTCCATTCCGTCGATTGCTTCACCAATAACGTTTAACAATCTACCGCGAATACCTTCGCCTGTGGGCATCATAATTGCCGAACCTGTGTCTACAGCGTCCATGCCTCTACGTAATCCATCGGTTCCGTCCATGGCAATTGTTCTCACCATGTTCTCTCCTAAATGCTGTTGAACCTCTAATACCAACTTTTGTCCGTTCTCTTTTGTAACGTGCAATGAGTTGTAAATTTTTGGTAATGTTGATCCAGATTCGTTAAAGCTTACATCGACAACTGGACCAATGATTTGTGATATTTTACCTATGTTGGCCATCGTGTATTATTTCAGGGTGCAAAGATAGTCATTTTAAATTGCCTCCCAAACCTTTTTTAATTTATCTTAAAAAAACTCCTTTTTTACTTTCTTCGCTTGTCGTACCTTCGCAAACTCAAATTTATGGATCGTAATACGGTTATAGGATTTTCGCTGATTTTCCTCATTCTCATGGGCTATTATTGGTATACTGCGCCAACGCCCGAACAACAGGCTCTCATGCAAAGGACACAAGATAGCTTGTCAAAAATTGAAGCCCTTTCTCAAAAAAAGTCTGAACCTAAATCGGCTGTTGTAAAAACACTTGATTCAACAAAAACCGATACAGCGTTTGTCGACAAATCTGCTTTTGGTCAATACACCAATACAGCCGACGCAAAAAATATCACCATTTCAAATCCGCACCTTGCCGTTACAATCAACACTAAAGGTGGTGCGGTATCAAAGGTTGTACTCTCAAAGTTCAAAAGAGCTGATTCCTCAGAATTGGTTTTGCTTGATCCTCAAGGAGCAAATCAAAATTGGAGTTGGGCCGATGAAAAGGGCAATCAAATCAGCAGCTCAAATTATGTTTGGACCGTTGAAAACCAGACTGCTCAGTCTGTGTCCCTCAAAATTAAAATCAACGATTCAGCCTATATCCGTCAAGATTATGCACTACACGATACCAATGTTTACGTGGTAGATTACAAGTTTATCATTCACGGCATGGATCCATTCATTCGCCGAGGTAATTCCGATTTTAAACTCAATTGGTCTGCTGAATTGAATAAACAAGAAAGAGGAAAAAAATGGGAATTGCAAAATTCCACAGTTGCCTATAAATTTCCAAATGAAGACCCTGAAACCCTTAAAGCTACCGAGCCTACGGAAGAAGCACTAAAAAATAAAATTCAGTGGGTTGCCTTTAAGCAGCAGTACTTTACAATGCTTCTAGCCAATAAAACCGAATTTTCAACTGATGCAAAACTTTCTTGGGAAGACTTGAAGGACTCTCAAAAAGTGAAAAAAATGAATGCTGAATTGTATGTTGAATACGATGGTGAACCCAATAAAGAAATCAACATGGCATACTACTTTGGTCCCAATCACTACAAGTCAATGCAAGCTTGCAATGTTGGAATCAATCATCATTCAATCGAACGCATTATTCCAATGGGTTGGGGGATATTTGGTTGGGTGAACCGATACATTGTAGTTCCCGTTTTCTCTGCCTTGGATGGTGTTATAGGTTCAATGGGTATCATCATTTTGTTGCTGACCATTATTATCAAAACATTGTTGTTGCCATTGGTATACAAATCTTACATATCAACCGCAAAAATGCGAATTTTAAAGCCAGAAATCGACGAAATTAAAGAGAAACATGGCAACGATTTGCAAAAAGTACAATCCGAAAACATGAGTTTGTATAAAAAAGCAGGTGTTAGTCCGCTGAGTGGTTGCGTACCAATGTTGCTTCAAATGCCCATATTATTTGCTATGTTCCAATTCTTTCCAAATGCATTTGAACTGCGCCAAAAAACATTTTTGTGGTCTAACGATTTAAGTACCTATGATAGTATTTTGGATTTTGGATTTAATATACCTTTCTATGGCGACCACGTTTCATTGTTTACCTTGTTGATGACATTATCAACGTTGATATATACACATTTAAACAATCAGATTTCTGGTGTTACGGGACAAATGAAATGGATTGGATATTTTATGCCGGTAATTTTCTTGGGTGTATTGAACGATTATGCTTCAGGGTTAACATGGTATTATTTTGTGAGTAACATGATCACATTCGGTCAACAATACGCCATCCGCAGAATGGTAGACGATAAAAAATTGCATGCACAAATAGCGGAAAGTAGAAAAAAGCCTGTTGTAAAGTCAAATTTCCAAAAGAAAATGGAAGAGGCAATGAAAGCTTCCCAACAAAGAAGCAAGAAGAAATAAACACGAACAAACATTAAAATGATAAAAATGCGGCTGCTACAAACAGCCGCATTTTTTATAACACCCGCTGATAGAATTTACCAGGTAAAACCTGTATCAATCCTTTTAATTCTAATTCTAGAATTGCGAGCGTTAGTCTATGTAACGGCATCTCACATAAATTCAAAAGTTCATCGATGTGCAGCTTTTTTTGTGTTAACTGCAACATGATTTCTTTTTCGTCAATATTTAAGCTGGGGAAAATATCCAAATGTTGAATCAATTTAGAAGATTCCGTTGCATTCCATTTCATGAGATTTAATATATCTGAAGCATCTTCAACCAAATGGGCGATGTTTCGTTTGATCATAGCATTGCAGCCTTTACTCATTGGGTCGTTTGGATTACCTGG
>CAZYBT010000155.1:0-3361 GCA_964645755.1 uncultured Rhizobium sp. | reverse complement strand
CCAACAACGAGATTGTTGCCCGTCTATCACAAGAAATAAATGTTTCAAAACACATTGCAACCATTTTGGTGCAACGTGAAATTGACACTTTCGAAAAAGCAAAACAATTTTTCCGCCCAAGTTTGTCTGATTTACATGATCCTTTTTTGATGAAGGACATGGACATCGCCTATTCTAGGATCAAAACGGCCCTCACCAATCAGGAAAAAATGATGGTCTATGGCGATTATGATGTGGATGGAACAACTGCGGTGAGTTTGGTTTATGCCTATTTCAAAACACTCAATCAAAACATAGAATATTACATACCAGATCGTTACAAAGAAGGATATGGAATTAGTAGACTGGGCATCGATTTCGCTGCTGAGAACAATATTTCATTGATCATTGCGTTAGATTGTGGTATTCGTTCCAATGAATTGGTGGACTATGCCAACTCAAAGGGAATCGATTTTATCATTTGCGACCATCACTTACCTGGTGATATACTTCCCAACGCAAAAGCAATTTTGAATCCTAAAAGATCCGATTGCTCTTATCCATATAAAGAATTGTCAGGTGCCGGAATTGGTTTCAAACTCATTCAAGCCTATTCAAAAAAAGAAGGATTTTCAGAAGATAAAATTCTTGAATACATCGACCTTGTTGCTGTGAGTATTGCCTCAGATTTGGTTGACATGAGGGGAGAAAACCGCATTCTTGCGTATTTTGGACTCAAAAAATTAAATGAACACCCTTCTATTGGACTTCAGGCCTTATTAGATGGGTCGGTAGCTAAGAGTAAATATACCATTCAGGATATCATTTTTGGAATAGGTCCAAAAATCAATGCCGCTGGCCGAATTGCAGATGCTAAATCTGCCGTTAAAGTTCTCATCGAACAAGATTATTCCACTGCCCGTCAATTGTCGAGAATTCTGAATGACCGAAACGATGAACGCAAAGAACTTGATACCGATATTACCAAGGATGCCATTTCTATTGTAGAAAATACTCCGGGGTTACTCGACAGAAAAAGTATTGTTTTAAGAGGTGAAGACTGGCATAAAGGGGTTATTGGAATTGTGGCTAGCCGTATGGTTGAACAGTTTTACAAACCCACTATCGTGTTTTCATTGAATGATGGCATGTACACTGGTTCTGCTAGAAGTGTAAAAAACTTCGATATCCATGAAGCCATTCAATCTTGTGCCCAATATGTGGATCAATTTGGTGGTCATAAATACGCAGCAGGACTCAGCCTAAAGCGTGATAATTTTGAGGCTTTTGCGGAAGCTTTTGAAAGCGTTGTAGCCAACACCATTACCGAAAGTTCACTTGTTCCTGAAGTCGAATACGACTTGGAAATTGATTTGAACGAAATCAATGATAAAATGATGGGCCTCATTGCTCAAATGGCGCCTTTTGGTCCGGGAAATCCTGTTCCAATTTTTAAAACCACCAACGTCACTTCACAAAACTCAGCCAGAGTTTTAAAAGATAAGCATTTGAAACTTCAGTTATCTGGAAATTCAAGACATTCTTTTGATGCCATTGGTTTCGGATTGTCGGAGCATTATCACACCGTTTCAAATGGAAATATTTTCCACGCTTGTTATTGCATCGAAGAAAACAATTACAACGGCAGAATCTCTGTACAATTGCGCTTGAAAGATATCAAGTCGAATTAATTTTTCACTTTTAAATACACCCGAATATCATAAATGGTATCGGACGCGCTTGGGAAATATGCTATTTCCTTGTATTCGGTAAGTTGCCTCATTTCATTGAGGGACATTGGCGCGTCGCGCCTGCCGTGAAAATTATCCCAAATTACCACACTTGAATCCGGCATCCAGTCTTTTCCGGGCGTTTTATCGATACTCCATAAATAATACGATTGGGCTTTAGATTGGTCTTTGGCAAAATGACCATTTAAAAGATCTAATTGCACATCCAATTCGGGTAATTGATGAATCAAAACATGATGTTGCAATTTCTGATTTTCAATAAATTTCAGCGCATTTTCGAGTTGTGGCTCACCAAGATAACCTGAAATTGCTGGCTTACTTTGCCAAGGATAAGGGAAATTGGCGCCAGGAAATGCCAAGAAAAACATGGCTGCGATGAGTCCAAATTTCAACCCTTGATTGAGTTTGCGGATATTCAAAGCCATGATTCGGTCTAATGCAAAATGAGCAAGCAATGCTGAAATTGGTGCAACAACCACAAAAACCCTCAACAAACCATGTGAACCCATGGTTCCTGTGAACCAAATGTATGAATGTGCCAGAAAAAATGAACCAAATAATGGAAAAAATAACCAAAGCACGTATTGACTTACTTCTGAAGGTGTTTTCTTGGATAAGCGCTGTTTTAAATACAAAAGAATCAACACCATTGAAACCACCATCAACAATGAAATCAAGATACCAGTAATTTGTCGTTGTTCATGCACGTAATGTAAAAATGAACCACTTCCCGGATCGAACCTTCCATGTAGTTCATGGTGAATATATGGATTGTGGTAAAAGAAATAGGTCAATTCTCCACTGATATAGGCAGAAAACAAAGCAAATACCAAAGTTCCCGAAATGAGCAATGGCAGCAATCTCCATTGTCCTCTTACCAATAAATAGGGCACAATGGAAATCAATAAAATCAAACCTTCAGACCGAATTAAGGGCAAAAAGGATGCAATAAAAGTGGCAGCTACAAATTTGTGTGAAACGAACAAATAACAAATGAGAATGAGCACCAAGGCATTTGACGGTTCTGTTAAAGATGAGTGCACATTTGCAAAAACTATGGGTTGCCAACCAAACAAGAAAATGAGCAACCAAGGATTTCTGAGACTCAGTTTCCTGGCGGTTAAATAACAGAGCCATGCAGCCCCCAAAGTTGAGACAAAATTAAGTAGGTAAACTCCATTCAACCCAAACGGGGCAAATGGGAGTGCAATCAAGGTGAAAAATGGCTTTCCCCATTGATCGAGCAGCAAGTTGGGATTTTGATATGCCCAACGGGCATACAAAAAATGGTTCCAACTATCTTGCCCTCCGGCAGGAGCAGTGGCTGAAATCCATATCCATATATAAGTTAACGCAACAGCAAAAATCGACAAAATGGCGGCATTGCTATTTCTATTGACGGTTAACTTATTAAAAAGCATGAAGCGAAAATAATAGAAATGCCGGCTTTCGCCGGCATTTCTATGAAAATATTTTATATTTTGTTTATTCTTAGTAAGTACTATGCACCAACATCATGTCGTTGATACGTTTTTCAGCGTGCTTAATTGCAGCTTGTTGGTTGTTCAAGTTGTGAGCATCAGCCATTTTGTAAATATCCAAAATTGTGTTGTAGATATTTTCAGTTTGAG
>CAZYBT010000154.1:0-3378 GCA_964645755.1 uncultured Rhizobium sp. | reverse complement strand
ATTTCAAATGGTTCAGAAGTGGTAACACGCAAAATGAACATTCAGAAATAAGAGACAAGTTTTTCAAGTTATAGTGAAATGGGTGATCGAAAGGTCACCCATTTTTTATTTAATGTGAATTTACTTTCGCATTTTGTCATAGTATTGTCAGAAAAAAGAAAAAGTATTAAAAAAATATAGCACGTAGTTATTGAATTGTGCTATCTTGCCACCTGACAACTGTAAAAAACTATATTACTATGATGAAAAACTACATGAAAACACTGATTTTAAAGGTGTCTAAAGTCTTTGCTTTAGGTGCACTTTTATTCTCAGCCAATTGTGCGAATGCGCAATTGAGTGGTACGGTGACGGTAGGTACTGGAGGTACTTATTCGAACTTCACAGCATTGGCAACAGCTATTAGCGGCTCTGGCGTAAACGGAGCGTTAACTGTTAATGTTGTTTCTAACATTTCGGAGTCAGTAACGGTTGCATTTTCTCAAAATGCATCAAATCCTGCAACTTCAACAAACACCATTACAATTAACGGTGGTAACTACACTTTTTCAAACAGTGCAACGTATGAGGCAATTGCTTTGAATGGTATGGATTACTTGACCATTAAAAACTTGGTGATTCAAAAAACTGGAACTGGTACTTTACAAACAGGTATCCGTTTTTATGGTGGTGCTGATTACAACACTATCGATGGATGTACAATTGAGTACACTTCATTGTCAAGCGGTACAACCTCTGGTGGTGCTTACATTGCATTTGCAAGTTCACAAACTTCAATGACATCAACAAGTTCTACTCACAATGGTTCTTACAACACTGTGAATAACTGTTTAATGAGAACAACAAATTCAAACAGCCCTGGTCCAACTTTTGGTATTGTTGATCAACAAGGTTCAAGTTTTTATAGCTCAACTCCTTCAAACAATACTTTTAGTAACAATACCATTCAAAACTTTTTCCAATATGCGGTGAGAATGTATTACACCAATGGAGATCAAGTGTTGAATAACAACATTTCTCGTGCCAATGCTACTTCTACTAACTGTAACTCTTTGGTATATGTAATTTATTCTTACTACTCTTATTCAACCAACAGAAGCACGAAAATCGAAGGAAACACCATCAAAGATTTGCCTTCAGTGAATGCTACTATCTCTACTGGTTTCTCTTCGACATTCTACGGTTTTTATGGTTACTATAACTATGGTAACAGTTCAAACTATTTTACTTTCAATAACAATACTTTCGACAACATCAAAACATCAAGTACTTGTTACATTACATATTGCTGGTATAATTATTATGTAAACGTATCTGGTAACACCATCAAAAATCACAGAGCGAATTCTACGTTCTATGGTTTATATTGGTACTATCCGTACAATGAAATCAAATGTAATAACAATACTATGACAGATAACTTCACCAAAGGAACTACATACTTTACGTATATTTTCTATGGTGGACGTCATGAAATCAACAATAACAATATCAGCAACAATACAACTGCTGACGGAAGTACTGGTTCTACTTATGGTATCTACACATACTATCCTTCAAATGGTGCTCAAAACAATTGCGATAATAACGTGATTGCGAACAACACCGTTGGTTCATATGCATACTTATTGTATTCATATTATTTTAATGGTACTCACAACCAAAACAAGATTATCAACAACACTTTGTATAATGCTAACTATTCTTCTTACTATGGTTACATTTATGCAATGCAACCTATTTACTACTTCAACTTCCAATGTAACAATAACTTAATTGCAAACAACTTAGGTTACTATGGTACAATGGCGTTGTATGGTTATTCTTATAACTCAGGTGGTTACAAAGCTGAATGTAAACAAAATACAATTCAAATGGATGGTTCTAAGGCGGGTTATACTTATAACTACAATTACGGTTTGTATTTCTATCCTTATTACCATACACAAATTGACGTAAGTGGTAACATTGTAGACATTCAAAATGCGTATTACGCTTATCCTGCGTACACATACTCAACAAGTTTGAATAACTATGTGCGTTGGGATTATAATACTTATCATGTTAAGAATATGTCTGGTGGACAGTTTTGGTATTGCCCATCAGGTTCTGCTTCTGATTTCTCAGGTTGGAAAAGTTTGGGTTTCACCAATGCTCAAAATGAGAATTTCAATGATCCAGTGTTCGTGAACAAAGCAACTGATGATTACCGTTCAAATTGCTTCGAAACACAAAACAACGTTCCGCCATTTAACGGTTTGTGGCCAGTAACTACTCCAAATACGATTGACATCACCAAAGCAACTCGTAATAAGTATGCTTCTGACCGTGGTGCTATCGAAAATTACTTGGATATTGCAGGTATTAAAACAGACTTCACTGTTGGTGCTCAAGTTTGTGCCGGTGCTTCTTTAACTTCAAATATTTATGTTAAGAATTTATTTGTAGATACTGTTTACAATTTTAACGTTTCTTACATTGTATCAGGTAAAGCAAAAGTTTCTCAAAAAGTAACTGCGAAAATTTTACCTGGTGATTCAACTAAAATTGATTTCAATATTCCTATTTTGTTAAATGAAGCTGGTGCTAGAACAATCAAAATCTTTGTTGACGTTCCAGATGATAACAATGCAAACGATTCATTTACTTTCTCAACTTTCGTTAAACCTGCTCCAGGTGGTGGAAAGTATGTGGCATCAACCAAAGCGACAACTGCTCTTTACCAATATGGTAAGGTAAATGATGTAACAGTTGTGAACGCTCCAGTTTATTATGATATCAATGCTCCACGTATCTACACCAATGGTGATTATGATGCTACTGCTGGTGCAAGCACTGGTTGGTATGCTGTAGCGCAAGCGTATACTCAAGGTGGAAGAGCAATTTCAGGTGCAACTGTTACCGCTCCAACTGCTTCCTCTGATTTGGAATATAAATTCGTAACTTCAGACTCTACGTTGGAAGATACAATGATTACTTTATCATTGAGAGTTTACGACAATGCTAATGGTTGTGATACTACAATCAATAGAAAAGTTTTGATTTACCCTTCTATCAAACCTGATTTTGTATTCCCTTCAAAAATTTGTGATGGAAGTGCTGTATTGTTTGAAAACAAATCTAAAGTATTGAGTGGTTCTATGGAATTCATGTGGAACTTTGGAACAGGTGTAGCGGCAGATACTTCTGCAGCACCAGAACCAGTATTCCAATTCCCAACTAAAGGTACATACAACGTAACACTTACTGCTAAAACCATGCCTTATGGATTTACATTCTCTAAAACTTACGCTGTAGTTGTGAACGCAATTCCAACAGTAGGTTTCACAAAAGCAAACGCTTGTCAAGGTAAATCATTGACGTTCACAAACACCACAA
>CAZYBT010000153.1:0-3396 GCA_964645755.1 uncultured Rhizobium sp. | reverse complement strand
AAAACGATCATTAAAATCAGTTTCCTCATGAATTATTTTGCAATCTGTTCTGTTGTTTTTCCAAACCTTCTCTCTCTACCTTGGTAATCTAAAACAGCATCTAAAAAATGCTGCTTTGTAAAATCTGGCCAAAGTACATTCGTAAAATAAACTTCAGAGTAAGCAATTTCCCAAAGTAGAAAGTTGCTAATTCTATGCTCACCACTTGTACGAATGAGTAAATCTGGATCTGGATATTCTGCGGTATTCAAATGTTGAGAAATTACTTCATCGGTTACTGCCTCTGGCAACAAGGCACCGTTTTCGATTTCTTTCCCAATTTTTTGTACTGCTTGGGTTATGTCCCACCTGCCACTGTAGCTTAACGCGAGTATCAGTGTGGTTTTATTGTTTTCTTTTGTTATTTCTTCAGCTTTCCTTAATTGATTGGCGCAGTTTCCGGGAAGTTTCTGAATATCTCCCAAAGTTTTCAAACGTATGCCGTTTTTCATTAATTCTGGAAGTTCTTTCTCAATTGAGTCTACCAATAACTGCATCAACGCATTTACTTCAATGGCAGGTCGGTTCCAATTCTCAGTAGAAAATGCATACATTGTCACATATTTAATTCCAATTTCGGCTGCAAACTCAATTGCTCCACGAACCGCATCAACACCCCTCCTATGTCCAAAAATTCTAAGAAGTCCTTGTTTTTTGGCCCATCTGCCATTGCCATCCATGATAATTGCAACATGGTTGGGTACTTTTTCTGGGTGAATCTGAGGGTAAATTGAATTTGGTTCCACGGAAAATTGAAATTATCTGCAAATAAACGGAGTAAAACGATAAGAAAGGTTAAAACCATAGAAATAATACCAATCTTTTAAGTGTACATCGCCACGAAATGTGCCATTTCTTAAAGTTGGTTCATTATTCAAAGTTTGTGCTTGGCTAAATTGTGCGTTCCCTAATCCTTTGTTCTTCTTCATTTCAACGTAATCGGGGTAAACGGCGTCTACATCATCTAAATAATCAATGAAAGTTTTCCGCCAGATAGCCTCTATCCCAAAAACCCACGCACCTTTGTGGCGTCGGGCGGTTCCCATGGTTTTGTAACCAATACCAATTGGAATTGAAAATTGAAGTGGACTATAAGAAGCAGCACGATTTTCTGTGTTTAAATCACGCAAATTGATATCTTCATTTTCCAAACGGGTTGGATCAAAATAAAACATTGATAAACCAAACAAAGCATAAGGTGTTTCTGTACCATTCCGCACATTGGTTCCAAATGAATGAAAATCAAACGACAACATGCTCGCAAATTCGTATATATCAGATTTAAAGTTCAAATTTTGAAATTGATAATTAGGATTACCTTCGGTAGTTCCTGAAATCTTTAAATAACTGAACTGGTTTCGCAATGAAAAATAACTGCTCATGTTGTATCGTTGATATACACCATAAGACGGATGAAAGTGTTTTAAGTTTTGACCTTGAGATAAATCACCGTAATAATTACTCACACCATAAACCAAGCCGAATTCGTTGCGACCAGCGAAATAACGCTGCGCATGGATATGAAAATGCGCCGCCAAAGCAACGCATAAAAACAAGATTTTTTTTGTTAATTGATTAAAACTGGTAACAAGTTTGCTTTCCACCAACGATCTTTCTTGTCAATGTGAAGTTAAAAAACATATACCAATCATTCATTTCGTTACTATCACCTCTACGATCTCCTAAAGTTTCGTTGGTGCCGTAAAAATTGGTTAAACTTGGATCTCTCAATTCTGGGGTTCTATCTGCAAGAACTGAACTTAAACCAGTATTGGCACCTGTTGTAATTTGAGGATCAACATAAGTTAAACTCACATCATCGAGGTAATCGGTGAAAGTTTTTCTCAATCCTAACTCTATGCCCCATGCCCATACTTCATTGAATTGCTTCTTATAACCCACACCCAATGGCACAGAAATTTGTGTCAAAGAGTATCTTCTTCTCTCTTGATTGTATTGCGTTGTTTCTTGTCCCTCAGTGCTCAAAGGTTGAAGTTCGATCCATTGCCCATCATACTTCGATAAATCTCCATATTCTGCCGGATCGTACAAACCCGGAATGTAATGAAACTGTGTCATCGGATTGAATTTAAAAACACCTAAACCAGCAAACAAGTAAGGAGAACCCGGATTGGTGCGTTGTGTTTCACCATAACCCAAGATGTTCCATTCTAACGTACCTGAGAATTCAATGACGTTGCTCTTGAAATTCAAGTTTCTCTTGTATCGTGCAGCATCACTTGCATAGTTTTTATCGTCACCTGAAATCTGACCGAAAAGAGCATTTCCCCTCAAGGTAAGAAAATCAGAGTAATTGAAGCGACAAATGATACCTCCCATAGGTTTGGTTTCATTAAAAGCAATCAAAGGTGTTAAATCACCGTAATAGTTAGAAGCACCTGCAGTGATCCCAACTTCAATTGGCTTTCCTCTGAAACGCTTTGGCTGAGCATTCAATTTGAACGCCATCAAAGCAATAAAAACGAATAATATGCCAGTTTTAATTGTCTTTGTAGTCATGGTAATAGGCAAATTTAAATAATCGGTATTGTTTTTCCTAACTTTCTATTTATTTACAACGTAAAAGTATCAGTTTCAATTGAGTCTCACTCAAAATATTTAATTTTTCCCTCTAACCAAATAATACATCCCCATGACCAAATAGTTTCTCAAAAATGGAATTGAAGCCACCAAGCCCCATTGTTTACGGGGTTTTATGCCGAATTTATATTCGTAAATCGGATTGAATAAATAACTACTTTTTCCTGTTATTTGGAAAGATGATTTTTTACAAATACGCTCAAATCTCTCAATTGAAATTCCAGTATCGCGGATCTCTTTCATTGTTTTGATGCCGTTCTCGTTTACACCAAACAATTTGAGTGCAGTGGGATATAAAAAACCAGGCAATAAATGGTAATAAGGCATTTTCGAAGCCAATTTTCCTGGCAACACCTGCTGATGTCCTCCATAAGGCATTTGCCAAGGTGGAAATGCAAAGAAAACAACCCCGCCCGGTTTTAAAAATCGATGCAATTGGGGCATAAACTTCTCTTGATTTGGAATGTGCTCAATCACGTCCTTCAAAATAATCAAATCAAATTTTGTGCCGAGCTCTTCCTCGGGCACAACATCGTAAATGTCTTTATTCAAAAACTGAATTTTCCCCGCGTCCAATTCATCTTTCATAAATTCACGGGCAAACTCTAATCGAGATTCTTCCAACTCAATGCCAGTACATTGAAAACCTAAATCTGTAAATGCCTTCAAAACACCCGCTTCCCCGCAACCAATTTCCAATACCTTCATATCTGCCGGAAATTGAAACTTCTCCTGTATAAACGGAAGAATATGACC
>CAZYBT010000152.1:0-3439 GCA_964645755.1 uncultured Rhizobium sp. | reverse complement strand
CTGTGGGCGCAACCTTTTCAATTGTCTCTTTTATTTTAGAAATGGCTGGAGTTTCTCCTATGATGTCGAAGGTTTTTGCAACTTTTCGTTTGAGTACTTTTGTTTCGGTTACAAGATTATTACGATCAATTGCGTTTCTGAGTGTTATCAGCAAACGATTCAAATCTGGTGGTTTGGTAATAAAGTCATAGGCACCTTTTTTTGTGCTGTCGATAGCCATTTCCACGTTTCCGTGACCAGATATCATCACCATAGGAATGTCTGGTCTGAAAGCTTGGACTTTTTCCAACAATTCCATCCCATCTATTCCTGGCATTTTTACGTCGCAAAGAATGACATCAAAATCATTTTTTTGGATTAAGGACCAAGCTTTTTCGCCATTATCGGCCAAAGAGACCTCAAAGTCTTCATATTCAAGAATTTCCTTCAGAGTTTCTCTGATAGGAGCTTCATCGTCTACTACGAGTATGTGTGCCATAGTTGTATTATTTAGGATACAAATATTGTGAATTATTTATTAGACATTGTTATTCTTTGATAGAATATTATCCACCATTTTCACACGTTTATTATTTTTATTTTTTGAGGGATATGAACTTGTTTGAAAAAAAAATGTTGTTTAATTGTTGCAATTATCGCATCTTTGTTTTTAAGTGTTAGAAAACAGTCGTTACCTAATGAGAAAAAAACTACTTTGGATTGCCGTATTGGGGCTTGGTGGGTTTGTTCAATTACAAGCACAACAGGATCCTTCTTACACGCATTTTATTTACAATAAACTGATGTACAATCCTGCATATGCCGGAGCATCAAATCAGTTTTGTTTGAATGCTGTAACCCACCAACAATATGTTGGATATGAAGATCAAACGAGTTTATTGAAAACACAAGGCGGAATGCCCATTTCAAGTGAACTACCTCAAAATATTGCTCCCAAAACAACTGGTGCTGCTTTTAGTGCACCAATATCAATCAAAATTGGTGGGTCAAAATTAAATGTAGGTGGAGTGTTTGCTTCTTTTATCAAAGATCAAGTGGCATACGAAGATAATACCTACCTAAGAGGTGGATTATCTGCGGCTTACACAACTGCCGATGGTGTATCTTATAGATTAGGCTTTGAAGCAAATAGTTTAACTAAAAATTTAGATGGTGCTGGTTTGCGTTACCACGATCCAAATGATCCCAATATACCAACAGGTACAACCGGAGAAACTAAAATGGCCTTTGGTGCAGGATTCTATTACCAAAACCCGAATATCTTCAATGGAATGTTTGCAGGTTTGAGTATGACAAATTTAATGCCTCAAACATATGCTTATGGTAACGGTGGAGCGATTAAAATTACAACGGCTAGACATATTTATTTGGTGGCTGGATACAAACAAGAACAGTTCTTGTCGAATCCATTGCTTACATTAGAACCTTCTATGTTGATTAAAACAGTAGTTGGTGATGCTGGAGGATTGGTGAAACCGGAATTGGATTTGCAAGGTATGGTTACCTATAATGATATGTTTTCAGGGGGATTGAATTTAAGATCTTACTTGGCGGGAATGGATGCAATAAGTTTCATGCTTGGATATTACCCTCCGTTATTAGGTGGTAGCGGTGCCGCTTCACGCCAAAGATTGAGAGTTGGTTATGCATATGATTTGGTTGTGTCTAATATTAGAACCACCAGTTACGGTACACATGAATTGCAAGTGAATTACTGCTTTACATTTGAGTTACCTTCAAGACCACCGAAAATTTATCGCCACCCTCGTTGGATGAACAGAAGTCCTAAAACAGATTAACATTTCTTTTATCCACATACAATAAACATAAAAAAAATACGTTTAAATTATAAGAAAAAATCAAAAGACTTGCATTTTCCGATGTAATCTTTATTTTTGCAACTTCAGAATAATACCTATAAACGAAACTAAAACACAAAATGAAAAGTAAAGTGATGGGTTTCTTCTCAAAAGGGAGAATGACAAAAGGATTCAACGCGCTCATGAGCAACAAGCGTTTACGCTTTGTTTCGATGGCGGCAGTTGTTACCTTTATTGCGTGCGGACCAACTGACACTGGCGACCTTATCGGCGTGCAGGGTAGAAGTCCTTGGTTCCATCCTGAACCTCCAGGAACAGTTTATGTGAAAACAGGAACTTTCCATACAGGTCAAGGTAGCCAGGATATCTTTCAATCTTATTTGCAACCAAATAAGCAAATGACAATTGTTGGATTTTGGATGGACGAGACAGAAATTACGAATAACGAATACAGACAATTCGTGGCATACGTAATTGACTCTATCGCCCGCATGAAATTGTATGACGACGACGATATCAAAGAAAAAATTGTTCCAAGTGCTGAAAAAGGTGGAAGCAATAATTTGGTGTCTGAATTGTTCATGAAGCCAAATCCAGAAGATGAAGATGCAGAAGGATATGATCCGAATGCTCCTGAGGTTCCATTCATCAACCATGATGAAGTATTGGATTGGGAACAAAAAGATCTTCACAAATTACTGTATGCTGAGATGTTTTATCAAGGTGAAGAACGTTTTAGAGGCAAACGTCAAATTGATGTATCTAAGTTGAAATATCACTATCAATGGTTTGATCTTGTATTGGCTGCTAACTCAGACAAGAACAGAGATAAATACAAGCCACAAAGTCGCAAAGACTTCATCAAAGACGAAGACGTTTTGATTTACCCAGATACGTTGTGTTGGATACGTGATTTCACATATTCTTTCAACGAGCCTATGGCAAGAGTTTATTTTTGGCACCCAAGATACGATGATTATCCAGTAGTAGGTGTTAACTGGGCACAAGCGAGAGCTTTCTGCCATTGGAGATCATATCAGAAAGAGGCTTATTGGGAAATGAATGACCATATGCCGAATACTGAAAATTTCAGATTACCAACTGAATATGAATGGGAATATGCTGCTCGCGGTGGAAGAATTGGTAACAAATACCCTTGGGGTGGTCCTTATGCTAGAAATGGAAAAGGATGTATGTTAGCGAACTTTAAACCTTTGCGTGGTGATTATGGTGCAAGTGATGGTGGTGTTTATCCAGTACGTGCTGACTCATATTTCCCGAATGATTTTGGATTGTATAACATGTCAGGAAACGTTTCTGAATGGACACAAACCAAATGGGATGAAACAACTAACTCATTTGCGCATGATTTGAACGGTAACTATGATGTTTATTTCAAGGAGCATAGTGATGATGCCCAAGAACAAGCTAAGATTGCCAAAGTTCCAATCAATCAAAAGCGAAAAGTAATTCGTGGAGGTTCATGGAAAGATGTTGCGTATTACATTGAATGTGGAGCAAGAACTTACGAGTTCCAAGACACAAGTAAATGTTACATTGGTTTCAGATGTGTACAAACATATATTGGTCGTTCAAGTATGGACAAAAAATAATCTTTT
>CAZYBT010000151.1:0-3445 GCA_964645755.1 uncultured Rhizobium sp. | reverse complement strand
CCGGTCAATGTCCCTCACCAATTCGTTAATCTTGATTTTTAACTCATGATTATCGCCCTGATTTGGAGACATTTCTTTTGCAAGTTTAATAATTTTATTCTGTTCCTTTAACTCGTTCAACGTATTTTTTTGAATTTCTATTGTGTTTTTTAAAGAAGAAATTTCATTTTGTAGATCGAGTATTTCATTTTTACCTACCAGAATTTGGTTCTTGAGATCAGAAACCTCATTCTCTAAGATAATTTTTTCATTTTTGAGGGACGAATTTTCTCTCAATACACGCTCTACCTTCACATACAAGGCATTCAAACGAGCATCCAATTGAGCATTCATCATATCACTACAAAGGTACTAAAAAAATCACAAATTAGCACCCCACTCAGATGGGTTTGCCGCAAAAGCTTTGATGCTGGCAATATCCTCTTCGGCAATATAGCCCTCTGCCGCCGCAACCTCACACAAAACATCAAAATTGGTTAAAGTAAACACTGGAATCCCTTCATTCACAAACTTTTCTGATGCATTCGCAAATCCGTAAGTAAACAATGCAACCAATCCTATAACCTCACCGCCAGCAGCTCTCACCCCCTCTACAGCCTGCATCGAACTCTTTCCAGTGGAAATTAAATCTTCCACCAAAACCACTTTGTCGCCCTCTGCCATATACCCCTCAACCTGATTTTTTAATCCGTGTTTTTTAGGTTCTGGTCGAACATAACAATAAGAAATCCCCATTCTGTCGGCACACAACGCCCCATGAGCAATTCCCGCAGTTGCAATTCCTGCAACCCTGTCAACCCCAATAAATTCAGTAGAAATTAAGCCAGCCAAAGAATCAGCTACGAAATTTCTAACCTCCGGAAACGACAAAACCATGCGGTTGTCACAGTAAATCGGACTCTTAATTCCAGACGTCCAAGTGAATGGTTCTTTAGGAGATAATTTAATTGCCTTTATTTCAAGAAGAAATTTTGCTAATTTTGCACTTTGTTGAGACATGGAGCCACAAACCTACAAAATTTATTTTAATGAAGGAGCATTAATCATTACAGATTCTCCAAATGCCCTTAAAGGTATCCCTAACCTATATTACATTGGCGACGATGACCTGCATACAAGCTTTAAAATCTTAACCTCCAGCGAAAGTACAGGCAAAGCCATGACATTCGGACTAATTGCCTACGACCCCGTTGAAACCTTCAAGGAATTTTCCGATAATTATACCCTCATTCAAGCGGCTGGCGGACTTGTTTTTAATAAAGAAAATCAACTCCTTACAATTAAACGAAATGGTTTGTGGGATCTTCCAAAAGGAAAAATTGAAAAACATGAAGATCAACGCGCTGCCGCTCTCCGCGAAGTTATGGAAGAAACCGGTATCAATATGATCAATATCTCCGATAAAATTGGCGAATCTTACCACGCTTATTTCGAAGATGATGTGATTCTCCTGAAAGAAACCCACTGGTATACCATGAACTCAAGCGGTAAAGCTAACCTCAAACCTCAAATTGAAGAAGGTATCTCTGAAGTGAAATTTGAACACCTCGATTGGTTTAAATCTCCCGATTTTCAATCGTATAACAGCGTCCGCGATATCGTGAAAAAAGCCCTCGATAAAGTTGATTCCCTCTCCTAATTTATAGTTGAAAGTTTAACGTTTAAAGTTCTACCAAAATCTGAGTTTAACCTTAAACCCTAAACCCTCAACCTTAAATTTATAGTTGAAAGTTTATCGATATAGTTCTCGGTTTAAGGTTCCATAAACCTTTACAAACCCTTATAAACCTTCATAAACCTTCATAACCGCCTCCGGCAAAAATGGACGGTATGCCCCATGATGGATGATTAAATCTCGCACCAACGTGCTGCTAATGTAACTTAATTCCGGACTGCTCAGCACAAAAACAGTTTCTATCTCCCCGCTTAATGCCTTATTCAATTGGCCTATGTGCGACTCATAATCGAAATCTGTACCGTTTCTCAATCCCCTCAAAATATACTTAGCACCCATTTTTTTGCAAAAATCTACCGTCAATCCCTCGTAACTCATTACCTCTATTTTTGCGTTTTTTGCAAAAGTTTCCTGAATCCACTGTATCCTTTTTTCCAAAGTAAACAATGTCGTTTTCTTCGAATTAATACCCACGGCCACAATCACCTTGTCAAATAAAGCCGAACCGCGCTCTACAATGTCTTCATGTCCCCTCGTTATTGGGTCAAATGTGCCGGGGAAAACCGCAATTCTTTGTGATTCTGTTGTCATCCTTTAGCGAATATAGTACAAGTTGTACTTCCGTAATCTTTTTTTAATAAATACGTTTCGTGAAATTGTAATTGTGGCTTGTGCTCCATGATTAAAATTCCATCTTCACTTAACCACTCCCTGAACATCTTCGGAAATTCTTGTATGTTTGGAATGTCGTACGGCGGATCAGCAAAAATAATGTCGTACTTTTCTTCGTTTTGAGGGACAAATTTGTAAATGTTCAGTTTTAAGATTTCCCAATTTCCCAAATTCCTTTCTTTTTGCATCATCTTCTGTTGAACAATGTTCTTGGAATCCAAATCTACCGATGTAACCTTTTCGGCCTCTCGACTCAAAAATTCAGCTGCCACAATGCCAGATCCCGAAAACAAATCCAAAACCCTCTTTCCCTCAATGCCAAATTGATGAACCAATGAATTAAATAAACTCTCCCGCATGCGATCCGTGGAAGGTCTTACATGCGCAGCAAACTTCGTGGGTATTACCCAACCTTTTAATATGCCTCCGGTAACGCGCATGAAAATATATGCATCAAGCTATGTACAAAAACCATATTGGGCATTTCTCTTCCCTTGTCATATGGTTTTTCATTGTAAAAAATATCCATGTGAATGCCCAATTTTTCGAAATCATTTCCCAAAATTTGTGCCTCTCTCTCATCTGTATCACAAACCAAATAATAAGATTGAACGTCGAATTTGGCATCTTGCATCGCCGCTGTTACATAGTAAACAACTTCAATATGACCATCAACTTCAAAAATATTCCCGAGGTGTAACTGTCCCTCCTTGAAAATCAATAACATCAGGGTTTTTCCATGATGCCAAAAATATACCAAATTCTTGTGTTTAGATGTCATCCTCACAGCCTTTTGATAAACAGGTTGAATCAAATGCACCGCGTCGCCATTCTCAGATTCATACGCAACATAAATGCCCTCATCAACCAACGACCTCGTGTTCGCCTCCAATCCTAACAACTTTACATCAACAAATTCCAATGGCATAAACCAAACCTTTTCCTCAAAAATGACCTCCTTGTAATGCCGTGGAACCTCAATCTGCCTGCCCACAATGTGGGAACTGCAAGTGCCTGTATGATCTACAGAATACAACTCGATTAAATTGTCGTGCAAAATAAAATAACCAAGATCCGATTCTTGGTACCTTTCACTCT
>CAZYBT010000150.1:0-3452 GCA_964645755.1 uncultured Rhizobium sp. | reverse complement strand
TATATTTGTGTATTATGTTCGATAAAGAATTCATAGACTCACTGAAAGAACTCCTCATCAAGGAACACTGCGTTGTGGTCCCAAATTTTGGTGCATTTTTATTGAGGGACAATGGTTCTACCATGAATATTTACACGAAAGAAATCAAGCCTTTACAGTCAAATGTTCATTTTAACAGAGACGTAAGAACTGATGATGGCTTGCTTACAAACTTCATTAAAGATAAACACAACATCAGTTATAAAGAAGCTTCACAATACCTTCAAAAATGTGTTTATGACATCCAAAATGCTGTAGAAACGAAGAAAATTTGCAACCTCACCCCTCTTGGGAATTTCTTTAAAAATGTTGAAGGAGAGTTGTTTTTTATCGGGAACAATCATTTCAATTTGAATGTAAATTCGTTTGGTTTAAAACCAATCAAATGGAATGTTTCTACATCAACTATTGAAAAGCAATTACACTTTAACCAACCAAATCCAACTGAAAAGCAAGAGACGATGGAAGATGCGGTTGTAATTGACATCTCAACGGAAGAACAAGTGCAATCGACTCACAGGCATCGAAACAACAAATTTTGGAACATCGCTGCAAATGTGGCATTGGTTACTTTTTCTTTGGGTATTCTCTATATGAACTCCATTTTCATACAATCAGCTTTAAAGAAAAATGAAAATGAAATGGCGTCGAATATCCCAACAGCGAAAAAACTCACAGAGACACAAGAAATGGAACAATCATCGGTCATGATTGTAAACGGAGAAATTGTGCGTTTAGATGAGCAAAATACAATTGTAAATCCAGCCAATAAACAATCAACAATACCGAGTACAGAAGATTTTAAATCTATAATAGCTGCAGGAAAAGGTAAATATTTCATTGTCGGTGGTTCTTACATAACTGAAGACGCTGCGAAAATTGAATGCAAACAATGGAATCAATTAAATCAGAATGCTACTTATATTAAAGTAAAAGGCAGTACCCTATTAAAAGTTGTAATCAAACGTTTTGAAAGTGGAAAGGATGCTAGCGCATTTGTGGAAACTTTAACTAAACTTCCAAACAATACCATTTCAATTCAAGAACTCATCATTACAAAATAAGTCAATGTCGCACTACGTAATTGAAAAAAATCTGTCTACTACTATCCCCCAAAAAATAAAATCGGGTGTAATTAGTTTGTCGATTTCAGCATTGTTGATTTTTTTATTATGGTTCATGCGAATTTCAGTTCCAAATCCCCCGTTTGAAAATAAAACAGGTGAATTGGAGTTAGATTTCGGATTGGAAGAAGTAAGTTACGGAAAACCTGACGAGGGAGGTCCTTCAGAAACACCACCAGCCAAAGGTGGTGAAAACGTTGAAGCGGTGGCCTCTACACCAGATGCTAAAGCTACTGGAGGCCCAGGTGAGATTGTGAACAGTACCGATCCAACAGAAACAACGCAATACCCATCTATTTCTCCGCCCGAGAGTACGAATCCTCAAGTAAATGGTAAAAAAGTACGTGATCTCAAGGCATTGGTAGGAAAACGAGGAAATGGAAAAGAGGGATTAGAAAATGGCATAGACGGTGGAACTGGAAACAAAGGTTTTGGAGATGGGAAGATTCCCGGAATTCAAGGGAACGGGGGCACACGCGTTACCAAGAACAGAGGAAATGGTTTTTTCTCGGCAAAAGGGTTTACCTCTTACGAAATTAATTCAAATGTTAAGCGTGTTGATGCAGACGGAGTTGGTGAAATTACGGCTAGGGTAAGAATTGGAAACGACGGCCGCCCACATATTGTAAGTATTCTTCCAGAAGGGAATTACACAGGGTCTGCTTCAAATGCAAGAAAAGTTATGGAATATTTCTTGGCAAATTCTAAGTTCATCAAAGTAGGTGATCAGATCTCTGAAAGTGGCACAATTACCTTAAATATCCGTTCAGGATTAAATGATTAATCATTGCGGAATTATTCGCTATGTTCACTGATTATAACGAAACCCTAGAGTTTTTATTTTCGCAATTGCCAATGTTTCAAAACGTTGGTAAAACTGCCTACACAAAAGATCTGAAGAATACCATCCAATTATTGGATTTTCTGGGTAACCCTCACCACAAGACCAAAACGAAATGGATTCATATTGGAGGTACCAACGGAAAAGGTTCAACGTCTAGTATGCTGGCAGCAATATTAACAGCCAATGGATACAAGACAGGTTTATATACTTCTCCTCATTTAATAGATTTTAGGGAGCGTATTCGAATTGATGGAGAAATGATTTCTGAAAAATTTATCATTGATTTCACCAATAAAATATTGCCTATTTGCGAAAAAATTCAACCTTCATTTTTTGAAATGACCGTTGGTTTGGCCTTTGATTATTTTAAAACCCAAGCAATAGATATTGGTATCATTGAAGTTGGTTTAGGAGGAAGATTAGATAGTACCAATGTGATAAACCCAATACTGAGTGCAATTACCAGCATTGGATTCGACCATATGGATATCCTTGGCAACACTATAGAAGCCATTGCGAGCGAAAAAGCTGGTATCATTAAGCCCAACACCCCATATCTCATTGGAAATATGCCTGAAGAGGCCTCTGAAACCATTCATAAAGTAGCCAGGGCAAATCAAGGAATTTTTAAATCAAATATACCTACGCCCGCAAATTGGTCGCAGAGTGCATCATTAAAAGGGATTTATCAAGTGAGTAATCTAAATTTAGTTTACAACATTTACCAAACTCTTTTGTCCCTCAATATTGAATTAAATGAACATAAAAGTATCGATGGAATTTCGCAGGTTAATCGTTTTACTGGCTTGCGCGGACGTTGGGAAATCGTGAATGATCATCCGTTAACTATATGTGATACTGGACATAACAAAGACGGAATCGAGATGATTGTTGCGCAGTTAAAATCGTTACAAGAGTCCGGTAAACAACTAAGGATTGTTTGGGGTATGGTTAAGGATAAAGATGTAACTGCAATTCTAAATATCCTACCAAATGACGCTGCATATTATTTATGCAAGCCGAATGTAGTGCGAGGTTTAGAAAGCTCAGTATTAAAAGAAAAGTTCGACAAACTAAATTTAAAAAGTAAAGATTTGGGAACTGTTTCTTGTGCTTTTCAAACTGCATTAGAAGAATCTTCTCAAAACGATATCATTTTTATTGGTGGTAGCACTTTCGTAGTGGGGAATTTCTTGGAATATTTAGCAAAATCTAACTAGTATGTTACTATACTACAATAAAAAATGCCCCTCAATGAGGGGCATTTTTTATTCATTTTTCTAAAATTTTAATTATCGCAATAGTGTAATGGTTCCGTCGTAGATGTATTCCGCATCTTCGAAAGATGTAACCACTACGTGATAAACGTATACGTCTTGCATACATGGTGTTCCATCTTTTGTTTTACCATTCCAACCGTCGTTGATGTTGTTAGTTTCAAACAA
>CAZYBT010000149.1:0-3589 GCA_964645755.1 uncultured Rhizobium sp. | reverse complement strand
CCAAATATCATCAACCAAAAAGGTACACCGGTTTACACACAGAGAAATAACCCAAATGATACCGTTACCCTCGAAGATTGGCATTATGGTGGTGTGGAATTAGACGATGGCGGATTTGTATTCACTACCCGCATCGAACAATATGATAGTTCGGTTAATGGGTATCGTGAATATCCAGGTTTGATTAAATATGACAAATACTTCAATGTTATATGGCACCGATTTTTGAAACCCGGCGCTCATGCTAAAATCGCTCCTTTTGGATCGACATCAAACATTGACAGTACGTTAATTGAAGGTGCTGAAGTGCACACCAAAGTTATTGAAACAATCGATGGCTTCGTAGCCTTTGGATACCTCTACGACGGTTCAAAACTTTTTGTTTTAAAAGTTGATAAACAAGGAAAAATTGCACCCAATTTTCCTAGGGTTTTTGACAAAAACACCAGTAATAGTTATCAATTAAATGATATAACCTTTGTCAACACCAACGGATTCAAAGGATATTTGGGTGTAGGACAAAAAAACGGTGAGATGGCAATTTTTAAATTTGATCAACAACTTGAAAACCTCACTACAACAATGATTGGAAATGGGACGAACATTAAAGGTGAACTGTTCGGTATGTGTCTGCTATTTCCCAATGGAAGTATTTCGCGTGATGTTCCTAAAATAGCAAATGAAGAGCCAAGCGGTATAGCCTTTACTGGCTGGAGTGATAACGATTCTACCTATCCAAGGTTTATTAAGAACTTTAATGTTTATTACGGTGCAGCCAATATATCCCTGTCTACGATAAACTATTTCAAATTAGACCATTATTCAAACTCAAGCAGTTTAAATACTCTGATTCCTCAATTTAGCAGTTTAAACATTCAACCAAATACAAATCCAGAACTCACTTTTAATTTTAAAGGTTTTGATGTTTGTCAAACCCAATCTGGAAATGTAGGCGGTTTGGAATTGTGGAATTTCATGTATTTATCTGGGAATACTGTAGATAGTAGTGATAGAAAAAACGGCATAAAGCCAACAGGTTCTGATCAGTTAATCGCTGGTGATATTTATGTGAGAGAACTAAAATACAACCCTCAGAACCATACCTTAGATACTTTGGTTTTTGGAGTGAATCAAATTTTAAATAATTATGGACATGCATCTGGTGCTGACTACTACCCTAGAATCGCCCTAGACCATGATGATGATTTTATAATACTCACCAATAACAGCGACGATACTTCAGTGGTAGTCAATCATTATTATCTTCAAAAAATTGACCGTGACTCAAACTCATTAGCATGGTCCACCAAAAAGCTTGGTGTAGGACCTAGCGGGATTTGTCCGTTCGAGTTATTGGTTACAAAAAATGGTCGTTACGTTACTGCTGGAAACAATTATGATGAAACCATTGTATACGACAATGAAGACTTAGACATTGCCTTATGGGGATCTCCTTGCCAGGCAAATGCCATTCAAAATGCAACCCAGTTCATCTCCAATGTACCCAACGGCCATGATTTTAGTGTGCAACAGTGGTCAAGCATTACTCCCGGAAATCCAACAACCATGCAAATTGGAGGAAGTGGAATTGTGGGTAGCCGGATCATTGTAGAGCCTGGGTTTACTTTGAAGTTTTTGGGCGGACAGGGAGTTGATTTACAATTCCCGCACGCAGAAGAATTTGGTAATGGTATAATAAATAGCCCTGGACCACTGAAAAATATAGTAGTATATCCAGGCGGTAAAGTCATTATTGAAAACGGAGTTACTTTAAGAGGGGTTTCAGAATGCGGTAGCAGTTGGGAAGGAATTGAACTTTTGCCCAGCATTTTTGGTCAACCCAAAGCCGAGTTATTAATGGGGTCGGCTGAGATCAAAGAGGCAATTACGGCAATAAAGACAAATTTCAACTCTAAAATCAGTATTGGGAGCTCACTAGGGTTTGATGCGAAGTTTACCAATTGCCGCTCCGGAATTGAAATGCATGATGACAACAACAATTCATCAAAAATTATTAAAGCCATTTTTGACTATCAACAAAAGGTAGAAGCCGGATTTAACGAGAGTTTGGAGAATCACATTTATTTGAATAATCTTAATGGGTTGAATATTTGGGGGACACAATTCATCAATTCAGATGATTCTTCTAATTTTTCAGGGAATTACCGAGGCACAGGGATTAAAGCTATAAATTCAAACTTCAATGTTCTCAAGAATCAGAGTAATATTAATAATCTAAAAGAATGTCATCCACCTTCACAATCTGAGCCCCCTTGTTTATTTAAGTCGCTTAGTACTGGAATTGATGCAGTGTATCTGCAACCCAATTATTACATTGGTTATCCAATTAAAGTTCTAAATAATCGTTTTGAAGATTGTAGGCACGCTATGCACTTTGGAAATGGAAATAATATTGTTGTCTTCGAAAACGAAATTTTCATTGAAACTACAAATCTGGGATTAGAACCGGTGTATCAACTCGACGGCAATTATGGCATTACCATGAACGGGGTATCACAATTTCAGATAACTCAGAATAATATACAAATCAATGATTTAGATCGGCTCACTCACGGTATAATTATTGACAACAGTGATAACTTGAACATCATGAGTCCATCATGGATATATAAAAACCAAACCACGGCTTTGGCATACCAGCCCGGTAAAAATATTGCATTAAAAGTGAACGACTCTTGTTCAAATTTAAAAATGAATTGTAATGACAATACCAATGTGAGCACAGATTGGTACTTCAATCCGAATACAAATATTACTACAATTGGTACCCAAAATTTAGAAGCTGGGAATAAGTTTGCTAAAGAGGATTTATGCACTAATTCGCCACCCACTGATTCTATTGATTGGTATCTTGGTGAAACAATGAGTTATTATTATTTTAACAACTGTGATAATATCCATAGAGAGAAACCAAATTATCAAATAATTTCTGGCTTAGTTCCAATTCCAATTATTAATCTTTATTTTTTAACTAATGAAAAGAACCAATGTCCAGACTCAAACGAATGTCATATTTCTAGATGGACAGATGAATTGAGTTTTGATTTTGGGGGAAGCATCCCGTATTTCCCACCTATTCCCCCTCCAAATAGAAACTACAATAACGCATTATTTGAGCAGGAGCATAATCGTATTGAAAAAAACAGCCCACTATTAGATAAATACACAATTACTTTATTAGAGGGAGAAAAGATGATTGATATTTCAGAATCACCAAATCAAAAACATATTCAACTGTTTCCTAATCCTATTACCTTAGATAATCCATGTTTAAACTTCAAAAATATTGACATCTCGGCTAATAAGCTTAAAATTTTTAGCATCAATGGTTCTGAAATTGATTTTGAAATATTAGATAAAAACAGAATCCGCCTTAAAAATATTTCACAAGGTTTATATTACGCAAGAATATCTAGTAATAATCAATCGTTTAACCTTAAATTCATCATTTCAGATTAATCATTGAAGCATTTTACCCTCATATTGTTTTTTACTTTGTTTGGTATTACAAATGCCCAGCAAGGAAATCATTTGGTGGTTCAGGGGTATATGGAACACCTAGACACAC
>CAZYBT010000148.1:0-3589 GCA_964645755.1 uncultured Rhizobium sp. | reverse complement strand
GATAAAATTTTCAAAATCAGAAACATGCTTGTTCCAAAAATCAATATTCGTTGAATCGAACTGGCCATTATTGTTCATAAAACCTTTTAACGGAACCAAAAAAGCGCCCAAAGAGTCATGTAATTCACGAGAAATCTTCAATTTTTCGTTTTCAAGATTTTCGAATGCACGAAATCTCAATACACGTAGATTTTTATAATGCCGCAAGTATGCAAAATAAAATAGGAATACCAAAATACATACTCCAGTTGTTACTGGAATTAAGAAGAAAAAATAATCACTTACGAATGAATTGTCCACCATAATTTACAATAAAGATTGAACGAATGAATATCAGAATACAGAAAAATAAAAAATAAACAAAGTGACGCTGATCTACAGTGAAAATCAAATATTTTTTGTATGCCAATTCATACAATAGATCATTTAAAAACAGACAGAACACTAAAAAAAGTAAAATTGATTTTTTATTGGGTTTTTTAATATTATCAATACAAAAATACAATGTCACTAAACATGAAATAGAAAATCCCCATAGTCCAATTCTATTCGACTTAAAAGGTAACGGAAAAGAGAATACATTCACAAATAACAATGTAATTATCAAAAATATAAAAACATATAATTCCCAATTAAACTCCCTTTTAAAAAATTTTAAAATTAAAAAAGTTGGAAATGCAAGTTGATATATCGTATTAAATGTATCAATCAAATAATAATTGCGAGGAAATGCCAAAAATAAAACTTCAAAAAATGAATTCAAAAAAACAACTGTAAAAAATATTGAGTTTTCCTTGAAATTGTTCTTAATATAAAGACTTTTAAGTGCAATTAATAATACACAAATACTAAAAAAATTTATTGTGTATTTTAAAAAAATCACGGTTGAATCAGACTAGAGTTATTATCACAATCAAATGGGCAAATATTCATTCGATCTAATATTTGACCAGAAGTCATATCATTACCTTGAACATTGGTTCCAACGATTACGAGAGTAAGTTTATTGTTATCATCTAAGCCAAAGTAAATTCTCATGCCTTCGCAATTAGGTTGATTCAATAAATTGAGAATTGAAGTTTTGTCAACTGAAGTTGCAATTGTTTGATTCACTGCCATTGCAGAATCCTGATAAGCAAAAGTTAATTCTTGAGCTTCTTGAAGAGTGATAATTTGTGCCATATTTTTCAAATATGGAGAAAACTTTCCGAAAAGCTTACCCCCATTTTAGGGTTTTTTTTATTTTTTTTCAATTGTTTGTAAACGGTGTAATTCCGCTAATAAGGGAGTGATTTGAAATTAAAGATAAATTTATTTTATGACTTTTGAAAAATTTACCCCATTTTGGGGGTGTATGTATAATATTTTTTTGCCGTTGTTTGTAGTAAACATTTAATAAATAATTTATGAGCTTTAGAATAGAAAGAAACTATCTTGCAATTCCTTGCAGCATTATTTACACTGTTTACGACAACAGTATGACATTTTTAATGACTGAAACAGTCACAAATCCACCTGGACCGCCTCCACCATTTCCACCAATTACATGTTTTACTGGCATACCTGCTTGGATTGAATTTCAAGTAAGTGGAACACGAATTAAAATTCCAATTGACTGCGGATGTTTGGTAGAAATTTGGATAACATGTATTTCTAGTCCAGGGTTCCATCCATTTAGAGCTTGCTTAACGCCAGATCCATTAGGAACATGCACCAATCTTTTGACAATAGATTTATAAGTACCTATACACAAATTAAGGGAAACACGTATATTCGTGTTTCCCTTAATTATTTTATTGATGGCTAAAAACTTACGCATAAAACTTTTTCTAGTATTTTTCCTCTTAGGGATAGGAAATGTTGATGCGCAGGGTAGCAAAAAATGGTTTGAAAACAACCCTTTTAAAAACCACTATTTTATTGAAAACAAGGGACAATGGGATAGTGCATTTCCTGGTGTCAAGTTTTTGATGAATACAGGTGAAAACAAAATTCAACTCTTTACAAATGGCTATGCCTGGAGAATCACTGAAATTCTAAAACCAACAAAACCACTGCCAGGGAAAACTACAATTGGGAAAAAAGACCGCATTATTTTGCATGAAACTATCAAGCAAACGTTTCTAAATGCAAATCCAAACCCTGAAATCATTACTCAAAATAAATCAAATCACTACACCACATTTGGACCCAAAATTTGGAATTCGTATGGATTTACAGATGTGTTAATTAAAGATATTTATCCTTATATCGATTTGCAATTTATTTCAAATGAAAATCTTCCAAATCAATTTAAATACAATTTAATATTACATCATGGAGCCAAAATTGAAGACATCAAAATTCAATTTACGGGTGACTCAAGCATTAACATTACAAACTACAAAGACAGTATATCCATTGCTGGAAAACTCTTTAAAATCATTGAAAACCAACTGAATTGCTTTGATGAAAATCACAAAAAAATCAATATTCGTTATACTATTGAAAACAACATCTTTGGATTCAAACCTACCAAGAAAATAAAATTCAAAAACCTATTCATTGACCCTTATGTGAACAATATTCGCTTTTTTAAAGGTGTTTCTCTTTGGCCATCAGCCCTTGCGAATCTTATGCAAATGATCGATTTTGATTACCAAAACAATCTGTATGCAATGAGCTTTGTGCCTGAATATCCAGAAGTAGCAAAATACGATTCTTCTGGGAACTTACAATGGATTTTTAGCGGTCAATTGCCAACCATCAATTGGTTCTCCGCTCAAGCTTCTTTGCTAGCAGGTGCAATTTCAGTAGACAAATACCATTCTTGCTTTTATATGGGACCTGGTTACCAACCAATGGCCAAAGGCAACGAAATAATTAGAATCAACAAGTTTGGGAACTGGGATAGCTTTCAATCAAAAGGAACTTGGAAAGCCCCTGAATTATGGGATTTAACTTTTCATTGCCCCACTAAAACCATTTTTGGTTCTGGCGGAGGACCAGCTAAACCAATCAATTTATTCACGGTTGACCCTACAATTACACAAAACCAAGCAATTGAAAGAAATATTACTGGAGATACCCAATCATTGGCTCAAGATATTATTTTGTCAAAAGTTGATAAGAATAACGACTATTATTCAATGATTAATTATAGCCTTTTCATTAAACGACCTTTTGAAACTGATTCGGTTGCAGCTTATATAGAAATAATCTTATCTAATAAATTCCTCAATAATTATAAATTTAAATTAAAAATAGCAGCAAAACTATTTGAATTTAGGGAATGTAAAAATGGTATTTATGGACAATATTATAACAATAGATTTAATGGACTTACATATTCTGATTCCTTTTTGTTTATATACGATGGAAAAACAATACTGTCTGTATCTAAAGACTCATTGAATATAATTTATTTAGACTCAATATCATCGCACAAAGGAAGCTATTACAAACGCCACATGGGGCAATCAGGCATTGCCACAGACAACTGCGGGCATGTGTTTTTTGGCAGTGATAGTGGTAGAATTAAGGCTTACTTCTTTGATGGATCTAAATTTACTTTTCTTAAAAATATTCAGGTTTTTCCAGCTCCAAACAA
>CAZYBT010000147.1:0-3655 GCA_964645755.1 uncultured Rhizobium sp. | reverse complement strand
CCTTACAAAGTAAAAGACATTTCCTTGGCTGAATGGGGCCGTAAAGAAATTAAAATGGCAGAAGCTGAAATGCCAGGACTTATGGCGTTGCGTGCCGAATACGGTGAATCAAAGCCATTGAAAGGCGCAAGAATTGCTGGTTGCCTTCACATGACAATCCAAACAGCTGTTTTGATTGAAACTTTGGTTGCATTAGGTGCTGAAGTTACTTGGAGTTCTTGTAATATTTTCTCAACTCAAGACCACGCTGCTGCTGCTATTGCCGCTGCAGGCATTCAGGTATATGCTTGGAAAGGTCAAACTGCTGAAGAGTTTGATTGGTGTATTGAGCAAACTTTGTTTTTTGGTGAGGGACAAGAACCTTTGAACATGATTTTAGATGATGGTGGTGATTTAACCAACATGGTGTTAGATATTTATCCTCATTTGGCTGCAGGAATCAAAGGTATTTCTGAAGAAACAACCACTGGTGTTCACCGTTTGTATGAGCGCGTTGCTAAAGGTACTTTGCCTTTGCCTGCAATCAACGTTAACGACAGTGTAACTAAGAGTAAATTTGATAACAAATACGGTTGCAAAGAGAGTTTGGTTGATGCAATTCGCCGTGCTACTGATATTATGATGGCAGGTAAAGTAGCTGTTGTTTGTGGTTACGGTGATGTAGGAAAAGGTTCTGCCGATAGTTTACGCGGTTCTGGTGCTCGTGTCATTGTAACTGAAATCGATCCTATTTGCGCGCTTCAAGCTGCAATGGACGGTTATCAAGTATTAACCCTTGAAAATGCAATTCCTCAAGCCAGTATCGTTGTAACCGCAACTGGTAACTGTAACATTGTGACAGAGAAACATTTCAGAATGATGAACGATAAAACCATCGTTTGTAATATTGGTCACTTCGATAATGAAATTGATATGGCTTGGTTGAATGGTACTTTTGGAAACACCAAATACACCATCAAACCACAAGTTGACGTTTATAATGTAAACGGTAACGAAATTATCGTTTTGGCTGAAGGTAGATTGGTGAATTTGGGTTGCGCAATGGGACATCCAAGTTTTGTGATGAGTAACAGTTTCACCAACCAAACTTTGGCCCAATTGGAATTGTGGAACAACGCAAGCAACTACGAAAATAAGGTTTATGTGTTGCCTAAACACTTAGACGAAAAAGTGGCTCGTTTGCATTTGGCGCAAATTGGGGTTCAATTAACTGAATTAACAACTGAGCAAGCAGATTACATTGGTGTTAAAGTTCAAGGTCCTTTCAAAATGGATCACTACAGATATTAATCCAATTCAAAAAATTATATTAAAAGCCCCGTTTACGGGGCTTTTTTTGTGTTATTGTAAACTTTATAACAGCTAGCTGAATCTATGTCGAAATATTGCTTCCGCAGTTTTGTATGGCTCATCGGATAGGCAAAGTTTGCGCCCTTGAATTGTCCCTCACCAATTTTATGCTCCGATGAATTTCCTGAAATTGATTTTAATTCAGTTGAATCAATGAACGAAAAAGTTGTGGTTCGTTTTGGACCATTCTGGGAGGCACTTCTCACAAAAGATTCATACGGTATGGCCCAGTTGACACGGTAATCTTCCGCTGGAAAAGTTGCCGATACCGTCAAAAATTTTCCTGGTCCCGCCAATTGTATTATTTTGTCCAATTTCTTCATGCGGTTTCGGTAAAATTCCCCTTCGTTAATTCTGTAAAACACACCCAGTAAACAGATTGAGGAGCATATGACCAACATCCATTCCTTTCTTTTTGCCGGAAATTCTTGGAAAATGAATGTCCAAAACGACATTAACATGAGCGGTGCGAAACTTTTTTGCATCATCATGTAACTATCGCCATTTCGGTATACAAACACAATAAAAACTGCAACACAGGAAAATGAGAGTAGTTGTAAGATTTTTTTGAGGGACATTCGAGACACTGCCACTGAGGCAACCACGAGAATTAAAACTGGCAGTAACCAATCAATCAACGACGACATGAAATACTCAAATCCCCAGGAGTTTAAAAAATCTGTAATGTCTTTAATATCAATTTGTTTGATGATCCCCTGTTCATATTCACTGTTTGTAAATATAAAAACCTTCAGAGATGCAACAACGGCAAAAGTGACAATATTGAGCCATAATACCCGATTCTGTGCATGTTGAATCAACAGAAATGCGAACAAAAATATGATTGCCGGAAGAGTTCCTGGGTGCGCAAAAAACGCAATGATGAGAAAGAAAACAGAAATTTTTTTCTCATAAATGAGAAAAAAAGAACATGTCAATGCAAAAAGTAAAGCAGTTATCATTTCTGAAATCCCAAGAAAATAGAAATCAGGCCCAGTTCCTAACAAAATGATGGCAGGACCCCATGTCCACAAGCTATTTTTGGTACTTTTATAAAAATAGATGGTTAAAAGTAGTCCCCAAAACAGATTGCCCATTGATATCCCCCAAACAACAAAAGAAATAGGGAGTGATAAACACGAAGCCAAATAGCCAATCCACAGAATAAAAGGCACAATGAAGCGTCCATGTTCAATTGTATTTTGTAAATTTAGTACTTTGAAAAGGGCATACGCACTGTCTTGATACAAGACTCTTTCCCAACAAAAGATGGAGCCAATACCGATGATTAAAACCCAGACTACACACAGAATCCAATTTTGAGAGAAGCGTGGAAAGTTCATGTTATGAAATCGGTTAAGATGCCAATTCTTCTTCCTCTACGGCATTTTCTGGTGTAGCAACTTCAAGATCATTTTTCTCAACTAGCAAATTGTCGATAATGAATTCCTGACGTTCAGGCGTATTTTTACCCATATAGTAATTCAGAAGTTTTTCAATGCTTGCTTCTTCCTTCAGAATAACAGGTTCTAGACGGATATCTGGACCAATAAATCTTCCAAATTCATCTGGAGAAATTTCACCCAAACCTTTAAATCGGGTGATTTCTGGTCGAACTCCCAATTTAGCAATGGCATTCACACGTTCTTTGTCGCTGAAGCAATAAATGGTTTCTTTTTTATTTCGAACGCGGAATAGAGGGGTTTGTAAAATATACAAATGACCATTTCTTACCAAATCTGGGAAAAATTGTAGGAAAAAGGTCATCATCAATAAGCGAATATGCATACCATCAACATCGGCATCTGTTGCCAATACAATTTTGTTGTATCTTAAGTTTTCTAAAGATTCCTCGATGTCTAAAGCGTGCTGATGCAAGTTGAATTCTTCATTTTCATACACCACTTTTTTCTTCAAGCCGTAGCAATTCAATGGTTTACCACGCAAACTGAAAACAGCCTGTAAATCTGGATTTCGACTCTTGGTAATGCTACCGCTCGCTGAATCTCCCTCTGTGATAAACAGTGTGGTTTCATAACGTATTTCTTTCTTTTCATCGGTGAAATGAACCCTGCAATCTCTGAGTTTTTTATTGTGTAAATTGGCTCGTTTTGCTCTTTCTTTTGCCAATTTTTGAACCCCAGCCATGTCTTTTCTCTCTCTCGCTTTTTGAAGGATTTTTTTAACAAGTGCATCAGCAGTCTGAGGATTTTTGTGCAGGTAATCATCTACATGTTTTTTAATGAATTCGAGCACGGCAGTTTTGAGGGACACTCCGTCGGGACTCATTTCTGTGCTTCCCAAT
>CAZYBT010000146.1:0-3681 GCA_964645755.1 uncultured Rhizobium sp. | reverse complement strand
AAAATTTAAAGCTCAAAAAAACAGCCTATATTTGTAAGGCATTTATGAGTGATTCTAATTTTAAATTGATTCCAAAGTTTTGGTACTTTGTTTTGGGCGGCATTGTATTTATCATGCTGTTTTTTACGGGAGTTGGTTACGGGTTATTTGGCGATATGCCAGATGTTGAAGACTTAGAAAATCCTAAAAATGCTCTGAGTTCAGAAATTTATGGTGAAGACGGTGTGATTATCGGCAAGTTTTACCTCGAAAATAGAACCAACATTGGTCCAAACGACATTAGTCCCGAAGTTTATAAAGCTCTGATCGCCACAGAAGACATTCGTTTTTATGGGCATTCTGGGATTGATATCCGCGGAACATTGAGGGCATTTGCATCTTTAGGTACCGATGGCGGGGCTTCAACCATCACCCAACAATTATCAAAAAATTTATTCAGCCGATTCGAAAAACCATCTGGTAAAATTGGTCGAATCATGCAAAAGTTCAAAGAATGGATCATTGCAGTTCAATTAGAAAGACGTTACACGAAGCGAGAAATATTGGTTTTGTATTTAAATACGGTTCCTTTTTCTGGAATATCGTTTGGAATTGAAGCGGCCTCTCAAGAATTCTTCAATAAACACCCGAAAGAATTAAGCACAAATGAAGCTGCTGTTCTTGTGGGAATGCTCAAAGCTAACTGGAAATACAATCCCAAATACAACGCAGAAAATTCAAAAAATAGACGCAATACGGTTTTAAATCAAATGAACAAATACGACTTATTGTCGGACGATAGTTTGGAACTTTTGAAGCAAGAACCAATCAAGTTACAGTATAGAACGGCTGCAATTGATGGAATGGCGCCCTATTTCAAGACATATCTCGGGGAATTTATGAAAAAATGGTGCAAAGAACACAACTACGATTTATATAGAAGTGGTTTAAAAATTTACACCACCATTAACAGCGAAATGCAGGAATACGCAGAAAATGCTGTTAAAAAACATATGTCGGGATTGCAAACTAAATTTGTGCAAAGTTGGGGCAAGGAAAAGCCTTGGAGATACATTACAGACAGAAAAGTAATTCCCAATTTCATTGAGGATGCCCTGAAAAAAACGGCGAGATATCAAAACTTACTGGAACAATTTGGCGACAATCAAGAAAAAATTATTGCTGAACTCAAGAAGCCCGTAAAAATGACCATCTTTAGCTGGAATGGTGATAAAGACACAACAATGAGTCCATACGACAGTATGGTTTACGTAAAAAAAATACTTCACGCGGGCTTCATTGCATTGGACCCAGAAACAGGTTACATCAAAGCTTGGGTTGGAGGTATAGACCACAAATATTTCAAATACGACCATGTAAACATCAATGCCCGCAGACAGGTTGGATCAACTTTCAAGCCTTTAGTATATGCCACAGCTATCGATATCAATAAATTCACTCCATGTACAGAATTCCCGCGTGAAAGAACCACTTTTATCACCGGAACCGGAGAGACCTGGTCTCCACGAAATTTTGATGGCACAGAAGGTGGTATTTGGACCATGGCTAAGGGATTGGCATTGTCTGACAACTTGATTACGGCACAAGTGATGAAAAGCTTGGGCGATGATGGTCCGGATTTGGTTGGTCAATTCGCTGAAAGAGTGGGAATTACAAAAAACAGAATCCCCAGGGTGCCATCTATTTGCTTGGGAACCATTGAGTTAAGTCCTTTCGAAATGGCATCAGCATACTCAGCATTTGTGAACAAGGGACTTTGGGTTGAGCCTTCATTTATTACAAGAATTGAAGACAAAGACGGCAATGTTTTAGCGGAGTTTAACACCCCAAAGCACGATCAAGTTTTGAGTGAAGAAAAGGCACTCATCATGTTTACTATGTTAAAAAAGGTAGTCGATAATGGTACTGCTGCAGGTTTAAAAGGTCGATTCGAAATAGCAGGACATATTGGCGGAAAAACGGGAACCACACAGGGTGCTGCTGATGGATGGTTTATGGGGGTTATGAAGAACTTAGTCTGCGCAACTTGGGTTGGAGCTGATGACCCGAGTGTGCGGGTAAAAGGAGCATTGATGGGACAAGGCTCACAAATGGCGATGCCAATTTATGGATACTTCATGCATGATCTACAAAAAAGTGCCAAGCTTTCCTACAAAGCTGAAATGATTGACGCACCTCAAAACTACGACCCTTCGATGTTTGATTGTAAAAAATCTAAAAGTGATAGAATTGATTTCGGTGGTAGCAGTCTAAATATTGATGGTTTGGGAGATTAACCCATTATTTTCGAAATTATCTTGATATTATAAATCTATTTCACTATATTTGCAGCCCTAATAACGAATTTTTCTACAGAATGAAACCAGATATTCATCCAAAGACTTACCGCAAAGTTGTATTTAAAGACATGAGTTGCGATTACAGTTTCATCACTCAAAGTTGTGTTGATACTAAAGAAACAATCAAATGGGAAGATGGCAATGAGTACCCTTTGTACAAATTAGAGATTTCTTCTAAATCACACCCTTTCTACACTGGTAAGCAAAACTTAGTAGATACTGCAGGTCGTATCGATAAGTTCATGAAGCGTTACAACAAGAAATAATACAGTTAATATTTTTCATAAAAAAAAGGCCGCTTTTGCGGTCTTTTTTTTGTTTAAAGTTGAAAGTTTATCGTTTAAAGTTTTGGTTTCCTTCATAAACCTTCATAAACCTTCATAAACTTTCATAAACATTTCCCTCAATGCCTATCTACCATAACCATATCGGTATATACAGGCAAATGATCGCTGAAACCGTTCAAAAAAGTTTTGCCACCGAATGTTCTGAATGGATATCCAACAAAACGACCATCGGCCTGGATTAAAAATTTGGCGTCGTAAATTTTCTGCTGCGGTATTCCTTGATGGCTGTTGATATGATATAAAGAGCGACTCAAAATAATTTGATCAAACAAATCCCATTTCCCGTTGTATTTCAAACTACCTATGTCGGTACGATTAATCCGAATCATATATGCCAAATTTACTGCGCCTGAATACTCATCTCCTGCTTTAAGATAAACATTTAAACTACTGTCGGTAGGATTATCGTTAAAATCACCCACAGCCGCCCAATTTGATGGTAAATGCTCTTTAGATTCGAGATATTGATTTAAAGCTTTTGCAGCAGTAATTCTATTCATTCGAGATTTTTCTTCCCCTTGAGATCTTGATGGCCAATGATTCACAAATACAATCAAACTGTCGTTTGACTGATAATTGAATAAATGCACAGCTAAAATATTTCTTGTTGGATGATTGTCTGGTAAATTCACTTGTATTTCATACACGCCAGTTTCTTTAAATTTTTGCAAATTGTAAATCAATCCAACATCAATGCCTCTGTTATCGGGCGACTCTCTATGTACGAGCCTGTAATGATTGAAAGATGAATTGTATTTATAGTGAGCTGAATGCTTCATTAAGTCTGTTAATACAGCGGCATTTTCAACTTCACAGAAACCTAAAATATCTGGCTGAATGGAGTCGATAACGCGACTCATGTTTTTGAGTTTCTTTTGGTATTTTTCTGTATTCCATTGATTTTTACCAAGAGGCAAAAACTCTGAATCATCGTTTGTTCCATCGATGGTATCAAAAAGGTTTTCTAAATTATAAAATGCTAATCGGAACTGTGG
>CAZYBT010000145.1:0-3809 GCA_964645755.1 uncultured Rhizobium sp. | reverse complement strand
TCTTTGGTCCAGTGGCAAGAGAATTGCGCGATAAACAATTCATGAAAATCGTGTCATTGGCACCAGAAGTATTATAATCATGGGAAAAAGTTCATTTAAATTACACATCAAAAAAGGCGATACTGTTTTAGTATTGGCTGGTGATGATAAAGGAAAAACTGGTAAAGTATTAACTGTTTACCCAGAGAAAAGTAGAGCAATCGTTGAAGGTTTGAATATTGTTTCTAAACATAGAAAACCAACTGCTCAAAATACAAGTGGTAAAATTGATAAAATTGAAGCTCCAATTCACATCTCTAATTTGATGGTAACTGTAGGCGGTAAACCTACACGTGTTGGTCGTAAATTAAACGAAAACAATAAGCTTCAAAGATTTGCTAAAAAGACAGGAGACTTCATTAAATAAATTAAATTATGAGTTACGTTCCAAGATTAAAAGATAAATATACTGCTGAAGTTGTTCCTGCAATGATGGCAAAATTCAACTACAAAAATGTAATGCAAATTCCTAGTATTACCAAAGTTGTATTGAACCAAGGTGTTGGTGCTGCAGTAAATGATAAGAAATTGGTAGATGCTGCAATTGATGAGATGTCTAAAATCACTGGTCAAAAAGCACAAGCTACTTATTCCAAAAAGGCTATCTCTAACTTTAAGTTAAGAGAGAATATGCCTATCGGTTGTAAGGTTACATTACGTAAAGAAAGAATGTATGAGTTTTTAGATCGCTTAATTGCTGTATCTTTGCCTCGTGTTCGTGATTTCCAAGGTTTGGAAGTGAAAGGATTCGATGGAAGAGGTAACTGGACAATGGGTATCACAGAACAAATCATTTTTCCTGAAATTGATATCGATAAAGTAAACAAAATTACTGGTATGGATATTACTGTAGTTACTTCAGCTAAAAATGATGAAGAAAGTTTAGAATTGTTAAAATTAATGGGTTTCCCTTTTAAAACTAAATAAGACATGGCAAAAGAAAGCATGAAAGCCAGACAGCGTAAACGTGAAGCAATGGTTGCTCGTTACGCTGAAAAACGCGAGAAATTAAAAGCGGAAGGTAATTACGATGAATTGCAAAAAATTCCTCGCAATGCTTCTCCAGTAAGATTGAGAAATCGTTGCAAAATAACTGGTAAGCCTAGAGGTTATATTCGCGTATTCGGAATCTGCAGAAACCAGTTCCGTCAATTAGCTAGTGATGGTAAAATTCCAGGTGTAACTAAATCAAGTTGGTAATAGAAAAATAAAATGACTGATCCAATATCAGATTATCTAACACGTTTGCGCAATGCGATCAAAGCGCAACATCGTATTGTAGAGATTCCAGCAAGTAATCTTAAGAAAGAAATTACTCGCGTTCTTTACGAAAAAGGCTATATCCTTAAATATAAATTTGAGGCTACAGAAAACAAACAAGGCGTTATCAAAATTGCTTTGAAATATAACAATCAAACTCGTTTAAGTGCTATCTCTTCTTTGAAGAGAGTTTCTACTCCGGGCTTGAGAAAATATTCAGGTGCTACTGAAATTCCAAAAGTATTAAACGGTTTGGGTGTTGCCATTCTTACCACTTCTAGAGGTGTTATGACCGACAAAGAAGCTCGTACTTTAGGTGTAGGTGGTGAAATTCTTTGTTTTGTTTCTTAATTGTTTAAATTTAAAATTATTAAAAAGAAAATATGTCACGCGTAGGAAAAGCTCCCATTCATGTTCCATCAAATGTGAATGTTACAGTAGGCGTAGGTTACGTTACTGTTAAGGGGCCAAAAGGAGAACTTTCTCAGGCCATTGAACAAGACTTCAACGTTGTTGTAGACAATGGTGTGATGACTGTAAATCGCCCAAGCGAGAGCAAACAGCATAAAAGCCTTCATGGCTTATACCGTTCATTACTCAATAACATGGTAATCGGTGTAGGTTCAGGCCATACTGTAACTCAAGAACTTGTGGGTGTAGGTTACAAAGTTTCGAACCAAGGTAACTTGGTAGAGTTTGTTTTGGGTTATTCTCACAAAATCTTGTTACAAATTCCTTCAGAAATCACTGTGGTTACTGAAACTGTAAAAGGTAAAAATCCATCTATCACAATGACTTGTGCCGACAAACAATTGTTAGGTCAAGTTGCAGCTAAAATCCGTTCATTCCGTAAACCTGAACCATACAAAGGAAAAGGTATTCGTTTTGCTGGAGAAGTTTTACGTAAAAAAGCAGGTAAATCTGCATCTAAGTAAGAAGGAGTTATTATGGCAAAAAGTAAAAATCAAAGAAGAGATAAAATTCGTAAACGTATTCGTGGCGTAGTTTCAGGTAGTGCAACTCGTCCGCGTTTGAGTGTTTACAGAAGTAACAAAGATATATATGCTCAATTAATCGACGATAGCAAAGGCATCACTTTAGCTGCTGCTTCTTCTCGTGAAGCAGGTATCAGTGAAGTTAAAGACAATAAAGTTGTGAAAGCAGCATTAGTTGGTAAAAAGATTGCCGAATTGGCAAAAGGTGCAGGTATCGATGCAGTAGTTTTTGATCGTGGTGGTTATTTGTACCATGGACGCGTGAAAAGTTTGGCAGACGGTGCTCGTGAGGGAGGATTACAATTTTAATTTTAAGAACAATGTCAAATAAAAACATAGTTAGAGTTCGTCCAGGTGAATTAACCTTAACAGAAAAGGTTGTAAATATAAACCGTGTTGCTAAAGTAACTAAAGGTGGTAGAACATTTAGTTTTACGGCACTAGTTGTTGTTGGCGATGGTCACGGAACTGTAGGTCATGGTTTAGGTAAATCAAATGAAGTTATCGATGCAATCAATAAAGGTATTGAAGATGCAAAGAAAAACTTGATTAAAGTTCCTGTAATCAATGGCACTGTTCCTCATGATCAACTTGGTAAGTTTGGTGGTGGCCGTGTATTCTTGAAGCCTGCAGCCCATGGTACTGGTGTAATTGCCGGTGGTGCTATGCGTGCAGTTCTTGAGAGTGCAGGTGTTACCGATGTATTGGCAAAATCAAAAGGTTCTTCAAACCCACACAACGTGGTAAAAGCTACCTTCGATGCGCTTACAAGTATGAGAGATCCACACACCGTTGCTCAAATGCGTGGTGTAAGTATGAAACAAGTATTTAATGGTTAAGAAAATGGGAAAAGTTAAAATCACCCAAATTAAAAGTGGTATCGGTTATCCAAAAAACCAAAAAGCTACTTTACTAGCATTAGGACTCAGAAAAATGAACGCGTCTCGTATCGTGGAGTTAAATCCACAAATGGAAGGTATGATTCGCACAGTTAGTCACTTATTAAAAGTAGAAAACGCCTAATATCATGAATTTAAGTAATTTAAAACCTGCTGAAGGTTCGGTAAAAAACCGCAAAAGAATTGGTCGCGGTCAAGGTTCTGGTAGAGGTGGAACTTCTACAAAAGGTCATAAAGGAGCACAATCACGTACTGGTTACTCTCGTAAAATTGGTTTCGAGGGTGGACAAATGCCATTGCAACGTCGTATTCCTAAAGGTGGTTTCAAAAATATCAACCGTGTTGAATACGCATCTATTAACTTAGATGTTTTACAACAATTAGCGGATAATTTGAAAGTAACCAAAATTGATCGTCAAGTATTGATCGACAAACATTTGATCCAAAAAAGTGAATTGTTCAAAGTTTTAGGACGTGGTGAAATCAAGTCTGCTTTGGAAGTTCATGCGAATAAATTTAGTGAAACTGCGAAAGCTGCTATTGAAAAAGCAGGTGGTAGCACTCACACAATTGGTAAATAAGCATGAAAAAACTTATAGAAACCATCAAGCATATT
>CAZYBT010000144.1:0-3834 GCA_964645755.1 uncultured Rhizobium sp. | reverse complement strand
ATTCATAAAAATAAAAGCACCACTTGTGGTGCTTTTATTTTTATACCTACCTTTGTATTGTTACATGAACTCAACATTATTTTTAGCCTTTGTAATTAGTCTGTTGCATGGATTTATTCCCAATCATTGGCTGCCAATAGTTGCGATTTCTCACAAACAAAACTGGTCTAAACTCACCACGTTTAGATTTGCCTCTTTGGCGGCTTGGGCACATTCTATTGGTACGATCATGATTGGATTGATTGTATTTTATACAACGTCAAATACCTTAGAATACATCACCGAAAATCAAACATCTTCAGCATTAGATCATCATCGCGAACATGACCTAAATCCTTTGCATCAAACTCCATTTGAACATATTGGAGGTATTATTTTAATTTTACTTGGAATATGGTTTTTGTATCGACATTATAAACACCACCATTTTCATTTGGACGTTCCAACGAAAGGTAAAAAGTGGATTTTTGGTGCAATTTTATTGTCTATGTTTTTATCGCCATGCATGGAAATTATTGGTTATTTTTTTACACTTGCTCCTGGCGGTTTTAAAGGAATCTTGGCCCTAATTTTGGTCTATTCAATTACCACTTGGGTCAGTATTTTGTTTGGTGTGTTTTTAGGATATAAAGGTATGAAAAAGTTGGACGCTCATAAGTGGGAGCACAATTCTGGTATCATCACAAGTGCAGTCATGATACTATCAGGAATTTTGATGTGGTTTACTTAAAAAGTTACTTTAAACCCAAATATTTGTCGATTCTGTGATGAACAACATATAATAGAGGCAATAAAATAACCGACATACACAATTTATAACAGTAGTTTATCAGTCCTATGGCCATTACTTGTTTGAAAGTAAATGTCCCTCCTAAATAAAAAGCAACAAATAATACCACAAAGCTGTCAATAAATTGACTCACCGCGGTGCTTCCTGTTGCTCGAAGCCAAATCATATTTCCTGAGGTTTTTTCTTTGATTTTTGTGAAAATAAAGGCATCTACCAATTGTCCGATTAAAAATGCAACGAGTGAACCAATGATGATCATCAATCCTGCTCCAAATACTGAATTAAATGCATTCGTCATATCATCTATCCCTTGCATTGAACCTGAAGTGATCCAAAAATCAGCGCCCTTTAATCCCATTGCAATTCTGACCATCAAGAATGAATAAATCAGCATAAAAACTGCGATATACGACAATTTCCTCACACCATTTTTGCCAAAGTATTCATTAATGATATCTGTCATAATAAATACAAATGGCCATAAAACGACACCAGCTGTCATGTTAAAATGAATTGGGATATTCCAAAGGGTGGTATTCAACAAAGGTAAATCAAGTGTTTTTTCTAATGAAAAGATTTTTGCTCCAATAAATTCAGCCACAATAGCATTTGTAAGAAAAAAGGCACCCAATACAATAAATAGGTGGTTTTTTTTGTTTTCTAATTGAGAAGACATGGTTCAAAACTACGTCAATTTAGACACACATAAAAATGTGTAAAACCAATTCTGCAAAAAGAATGAACAAGCTTTAAATTGCAGTTTGTTAAAAACAGTTACAATTAATAAAAGTGATGAATAAAATAAAATTATTGTTGTTGATCTTTTTCGGGGCAGTGAACCTTGTGAATGCTCAAAATAAAACGGAATCAGATTTGTATCAAGAGGGATTAAAACATCAACAAGCCGGTAATTTCGTTGAAGCAATAAAAGTTTTTAATGGATTAATATCATTATCGCCAAGTAATGCAAATTATTGGTATAATAGAGGAGTTGCTAAGCTACAAATCAAGAGTTACGGAGAAGCCGTAGTGGATTTGAATAAATGTATTTTTTTGGATACTTCGAATTCTGAAGCTTATTATAACAGGCATTTGGCATATAAGTTTACATCGAACTATCAGTTTGCGCTCGCAGATATTACAAAGTATATCGGATATTTCCCTAACGACAGTGAATCACGCAAATCTCGTTATGCATTATCGATGCAGATGAAAGAATATGAATATTCGGAAATAGATGCAAAATGGATGATTCAAAATGGAATTGGAAGTGATACAATAAAAGTTCAATTATTGTCAATCTATGATGCGTTAAAAAAACCAAATGAAAAATTATCATTTTTAAATTCGGAAATCAAAAATCAGCCCGACAATGTAAAAATGTACTATTTCAGAGCATTGTGTCATCATGAGTTGGAAAAATTTGAAACTTCAAACTCTGACCTGGAAAGGTTTCTGCTTTCCGAACCGAAAAATATTGATGCAATGAAATTGAAATTTGAAAATTATTTTTTCTTAAAACAATTTGAAAAGGCAATTTCAATAATTGAAGAATTGATAGACGATAATAAGAAAAACGGTACATACTATGCAGATTATGGACATGTATTGTTACAGATGAAAAATTTTAAGGAAGCCGAGAAAAAATTCACTCAGGCGATTAAAATGAAAACAGAAAATATTTCTTATGTTTATTTAGGTAGAGGTATTGCCCGTTATAATATTGGCAAGGTAGGATTGGCTTGCCAGGACTGGGAGAGAAGTGTATTAATGGGTGAAAAGAATGCTTCTAAATACATGGAGCAATATTGTAAATAAGAATTTGAGATGAGAATAGGAATTATTTTAGGGGTATCGAGTTTTATTTTTTCAGGATTTGCGACAAACAGCAGAGATCAAAGACATACATTTGAAAAGGATGATTATGGATTGAATCGAGATAGTGTATTTGTAATTCAGAGGGATTCTTTTCATTTTTTATCTATAGAAAAGGATTCTGCCTCTAACGATTTGATATATTCAAAAAATGTAGCTTTTTGGAAGAAAGACATATTGTTATCCGCTGATTCGTTTTTGGTGGTGAATCAACACGATAGAGAAGTCTTTGATGTTGTACATAAAAATTCTGTTCATAAAATAGAAAAAGGTAAAAATTTAACTTCACTGGGTCGTATTTATGCCTTTAAATATGATGTCCCTCAAAATATAAAAATCAAGTTTGTAAGAGGACGTAAAGATTTTTTTAATTATTCTGTGATTGGTCCAAAGTTGAAAGAGGCTCACCGCGTATTTTTGCAGGTAGGAGCTGACCCAATCATCGCTCAATTGTTATTGCTCATTGAAAGTCCTAACAACCATAAGGGGGTTTCTCACTCTGGAGCTGCAGGACATTTTCAGATCATGCCGTCGGTTGCAAGAAAATACGGATTAAGGGTTGGAGGGAAATACGACGAAAGACATAATTTCGTCAGAAGTTCTTATGCTGCTGCTCGCTTAGTTAAAGAATATTGTGTGCCTCAAGCGAAAAGAATATTAACGCAGAATAACATTACCATTGAAGAAGACGCATTATGGTTTAAATTGGTTGTGCTTCACATATACAACGCTGGTGCGGGAACTGTTTCAAGAGCCGTTAAGCATTTAGACCATGTTGAAAATGGCAACCAACTCATTAAAACTCTTTGGAAAACGAATGTGGGTGCATTTCAAAACAGTTCTCAAAATTACACACAAGTGTGTTTGGCAAGTTATTTGGGATATAAAGAGTACTTAACTCAGCATCTTTCAAAGTAATTTTTTGTTCATTTTTTAGAATTTCGACGATTTTGCGAATTTTTCCGAGGGAATTTGTCGATATTCTGTCTGATAAAATAAACATTTTTATTGTGATCCTGATCACGAAAAAATTGCAAGTAATAGATATTTAATTAAATATTCACCTAATTTAGATAGATTTCAAATTGCAAAGGATGTGAACAAATTGTTTTAAGTGGAAGCAATCACTATCTATATTTGCGATGCGATAAAAGATTTCGTAAAAGACA
>CAZYBT010000143.1:0-3866 GCA_964645755.1 uncultured Rhizobium sp. | reverse complement strand
TCATAGGCAATGGTTTAGTGGGAAGCTATTGGGATTTCAATGACAATGGCACTGTGTCTACTGAAAGAAATCCTGCTCATCGTTTCCAATCTGCTGGAAACAAAAATGTTAAGTTGGTTTCGGTTTCCGAATTTGGATGTGCCGACACTTTCTCTCGCACTATTGCTGTGAAGGAAAGTCCAAAAGTATCGTTTATCAATACTGCTTTATGCTCCGTGAAACCTACCAACTTCACAAACACTACGCCTACCGTAAACGGTACTGTGCCTCAATATAAATGGAGCTTTGGAGACGGTAAAACTTCTACCGTAGAATCTCCAATTCACAATTGGAATGCCAACTTGGGACCAAAGAATGTTACGTTAACCATTGAACTCGACAATGGCTGTAAGGAAACTTTAACTAAAAACCTAGTGGTAAAAACACAACCAAAACCGGTATTTGCAGCACAAGATGTGTGCGCCGGCGAGCCTGTTGTTTTTGTAAACAACACCACCTGGTCTCAAGGTGAAATTTCATACAAATGGGATTTTGGAGATGGCACAATGTCTACCAATTCTGACCCTGTGAAACAATATAATACGGCTGTAACCCTCACTCCAAATGTAACTTTGTATGCCTATATCAAAGACGGTTGTGCTGATTCCATCACCCAACAAATTGTGATCAATGAAGCCCCAAAAACTTGTGATTTTAACGTAGAACCTGACTATTCTAATTCTTACTACGGATTAAAGGTGAAACCAATGAATAACAATGGCAATATCGGCGGCCAAAATCAAGTTGATTATTTGTGGGTTGTAGAAAAAGTAGGCACTAAAAAAGCTTCAGGAACCGATGCAAATGCCTCTTTCTCTGTGCAAAATGATGGTACCTACAAAATCACCATGAGAGCAAATATGACACAAACGGGCTGTGAATGTATCAAAACCAAATCTTTTGTGTTGAACCGCGCAAATACCAAAAAAATAAACGGCTTCAACCCAACTTTCAAGCCAAATCCTTCAACTGGTGTTCTTTATCTTGAGGGACTAAAGGCTGACGGAAAAATGGCGATCATTCGCGTATACAATACGGCTGGGCAAGTTGTATTCACCAGTCAGTTGATTGCCACAGATAACATTTTGTTAAACCTTGAAAATCTTGCGCAAGGTGTTTACACCGTTTCAGTTTCTCATAACCAACAAATATTTACAGAAAGGATCATCTTCACAAATCAATAATTCTTGTTCATCATATAATAGTGTTGTCTAAAAGGAGTTGCGCGTTGCGTAACTCCTTTTTTGCTTTTACGGATTTCCGCAACTACCATTTCCAAAATTAAGGCTACGCCTTAATTTCATTTAAACTCTAGTGAATTCAATTCAATATTTTTGCAATTATTCAATTGACTCAAACAAAATCAACAAATATGAGAAAAAAAGCACTACTTATAATCACCTCTGTCACTATTTTCTTTATGATTTCATGCGAAAAAGAAGCAACTAACAACAATTCAACAACCAAAGACCGCATTGTTCTTAACGATTCTCAAATTTTATATCATTATTACTCGTATTCATCCATTGACGATGTGGGGAATGAAATGCTTTGGGAAGAATGCAATTTTGAATACGACAATCAAAACCGCATCTCTAAAATGACCCAATATTATTATGACCCTACAGGCAAACTAGACGATAAAAACATCTATGTTTATACCTATTCCGGAAACAGAGTCATCATGAATGCCTACACTCCTGAAAATGTCAATTATTCGAGAAAAGTTTATTTACTCAATTCAGACAATCTTGCCATTATCGATAGTTCATTTGCGAAGGGATTGAATCAAAGTCCGCAATTCTTCAATGAATCAAACACAGATTATTCAAACAAAAAAATGAGTCGCACTTACTCTAAAGACAGCCCAAGACAAACCAAATATTATTGGCAAAATGGGAATATTAAAAAGGTTGAAGAATATGTGAATGGCGTTCTCGACAAAGCAGATAGCATCGGCACTTATTCTACTTTGATCAATAAAAATTATCGCGGGGATTTTTTCTTGAATGGCAGAAAAAATCGCAATTGGTATTCCATTATGTATGAACAATATCCAAAAGCAGAATATCATACTTATAAAACAGACGCCAACGGCTTTGTAATGGAAGACCTTACAATTTTTGAAGATGTAAACGGAAAAATTCTCCGCAAACACAAAGAGGTTTATAAATAAACGGATAAATATTCGATAAATATTCGATCCATTCAAAAGAAAAAGAGCCCGCAAGCGGGCTCTTTATCAACTTTATAAATTACAGAAACAACATAGATTTATTTCAAATCATAGCGATCTAATTCCATCACTTTCACCCAAGCATTGACAAAGTCTTTCACAAATTTCTCTTTTGCATCATCGCTTGCATATACCTCAGCCAAAGCACGCAACTCTGAATTAGAACCAAAAATCAAATCCGCACGGGTTGCTGTCCATTTTACAGCTCCTGATTTTCTATCTTTTCCCTCAAAAATCTCCTTCTTATCATCAATTGCACTCCATGATGTATTGATATCCAATAAGTTAACAAAATACTCATTGCTCAAAGCACCAATATTCTTGCTCAACAAACCATGCTTTGATCCATCGTAATTTGCCCCCATCATTCGCATTCCTCCGACCAAAACTGTCATTTCAGGAGCGGTCAAATTCAACATTTGCGCCTTGTCAACCAACAACGCTTCTGTTGGCAATGTGTATTGACATTTTGTATAATTTCTGAAACCATCAGCCATAGGTTCTAAAACCTCCATCGATTTAATGTCGGTTTGCTCTTGGGTTGCATCCACCCTGCCAGCTCTGAATTTCACTTCAATTGGGAATCCAGCCTTTTTTGCTGATTCTTCAACAGCAACACATCCACCCAAAACAATTAAATCAGCCATCGACACCTTTTTGTCTTTGTTCGAAGCATTGTATTTTGTTTGGATGTCCTTCAATTTTGCCAATACCCTTTTTAACTGAGTTGGATTGTTAGAAGCCCACCTCACTTGTGGCTCCAATTGTATTCTTGCACCGTTTGCACCACCTTTAAAGTCGGTTCCTCTAAAAGTTGATGCAGAAGCCCATGCAGTTGAAGCCAATTCACTTGTTGTTAATCCGGACGACAAAATTTGAAACTTCAAATTCTGAACATCGATGGCTTCAACTATTTTATAATTCGCCACAGGCAATGGGTCTTGCCAAATGAAATCTTCTTTTGGAACCTCTGGTCCAATGTGTAATGCCTTTGGACCCATATCACGGTGTGTTAGTTTATACCAAGCTTTTGCAAAAGCTTTTGTAAACTCCTCAGGATTATCAGCAAATCGGCGGGAAATTTTTTCATATGCAGGATCAAATCTCAACGACAAATCTGTGGTTAACATGGTTGGTGCATGTTTCTTGGTTGAATCAAACGCATCAGGAACCATTACTTTGGAATCAACCGCAACCCATTGATGGGCCCCTGCTGGACTTTTGGTTAACTTCCATTCGGTTGCAAACAAACTCTTAAAAAATCCTTGACTCCATTTTGTAGGGGTGGTTGTCCAAGTAACCTCCAAACCTGAAGTAATTGCATCTGCACCTTTTCCAGATTTATATGAACTTTTCCATCCAAATCCTTGTTCTTCAATAGGAGCAGCTTCTGGCTCTGGACCCACGTGTGAGGCTGGACCTGCACCATGTGTTTTTCCAAAAGTGTGACCACCCGCAATTAATGCAACTGTTTCTTCGTCGTTCATTCCCATTCTTCCGAATGTTTCTCTGATATCCTTGGCCGCCAAAACTGGATCAGGGTTACCATTGGGACCCTCGGGATTCACATAGATCAATCCCATTTGAACTG
>CAZYBT010000142.1:2151-3894 GCA_964645755.1 uncultured Rhizobium sp. | reverse complement strand
AATCTTCCGACAAATAAACATGTTCAACTCTAAAATTTTGACGTTGAAAAGTTGCTACAATATTTTTGACGATGGTGGTATTTATTTTCAAATTCACCATCAATTCACCTTCAGTTGTGGTATGAACCATCATTCCAATAATTTTTGCGCCATTTTCTTCTATCCAACGGGCAAAAACAGATGGAGCAAAATCACGATCGCTTACCTTTAAAACCAATACAGCACCTAAACCTCTATACGTCAGAGATTCAGTGATTTGTTTGTTCAACCGTTTTTGATCAACCACTCCTAAAAATTGATCATCGTGATCAATAACCGCAACCACACTCAATTCATTGGATGCCAAAATGGGTACAATCTCGTAAATATGTTGATCAATCTTCACAGATGGAGAAAACTGGTTTTGCGGAATTACTTCGAGTAACAATTGCTGTTTATCTTGAAACATATGCAAGGATGAAATTCTTGCATAGTTATAGAGCCTCTTTTTATCAACAATTGGTAATTCACAAACCCCTTGACTTTCCATAAAGTCAATGGCCGCTTCTACCGTATCTGTCAATCGCAAACAATCCAAATGTTCGCTCAAAAGCTCACTCGCAATCATAATAAAACAAATATAAGAAATTTTGGGATGCGAAAAAAAGAAATCCTACCAACGGTGCGAATCTTCGTTGAACCATGTATTTTGGATTTTCATAGTTCTTTCAATGAGTTCTCTCACGCAGGCTTCACCCCCATTTTGTGGGGAAATATAAACAGCCACATCCTTAACATCTAGAGCAGCATCCTTCGGACAACATCCGAGACCTACTTGTTTAATCAGTGGCAAATCGGGCATATCATCGCCCATGTAGGCCACTTGCTGCGGTTGCAGATTAATTTTGTTCAAAAAATCTGCAAACGCGGCTTCTTTATGGTCTTGACCCAAATAAATGTGCTGCACCCCAAGTCCCTCAAAACGTTTACGCATACCTTCAGATTTACCACCAGAAATAATGGCAATCGGATATCCTTGCTTCACAGCATGTTGCAGAGCGTAGCCGTCTTTAATGTTCACGGAACGCAACATGAAGCCTTCCTCAGTAACATGCACATCACCTTTTGTGAGCACACCATCAATATCAAAGGCAAAGGCCTTAATTTGTTTAAAAACGGGAATCAGTGTAGACATTTAAGAATCGATTAAACCTAATTTGTATTGAAACATGATGCCCAATTCGTTTGCTTTTTTGAGCATTAGCGTAGCTTTTTCACCTTGAAATTGGGTTTCTAAAGCTGTTTTGAGGCAGTTTTGCCAAATTTCAAAATCAAGATTTTGCAATCCTAATTTTGCATGAACGCCAAATGCGCTTCCCTGATAAGGGTGATTTGCAGCGTCTATGTCGAGAATAAACGTCCAAAAGTTATATATCCTAGGCAAGTGTTCAGACAAATTCAAATGTTCAAAGTGCTTTCGAGTTAAGTCGTTTTCAAGCAATTGTTTGTATTGCAAATCAACAACCTTACTTACATCCTCAAACGATTGAATGTCCCTCATAAATTACCACCCTAAAATCCACGCAAAGATCAATGGAGCAACAATGGTTGCATCACTTTCAACAATGAACTTCGGTGTATGAATATCGAGTTTTCCCCAAGTAATTTTCTCATTCGGAACAGCGCCAGAATAGCTACCATAACTTGTGGTACTATCTGAAATCTGACAGAAATACGACCAGAAAAGAATGTTTTCCATTTCCA
>CAZYBT010000142.1:0-2141 GCA_964645755.1 uncultured Rhizobium sp. | reverse complement strand
ATCTTGGTACAACATTGGAACCACACAAATAGGGACATCACCGGCAATACCGCCACCAATTTGGAAGAAACCAACACCTTTGCCTTCGCTATTTTTCACATACCAATCTGCCAACCACGCCATATACTCGATACCACTCTTCATGGTAGAAGCTTTGATTTCATTTTTGATGACATAACTCGCAAAAATGTTACCCATGGTAGAATCTTCCCAACCTGGAACCACAATCGGTAAATTTCTTTCCGCTGCAGCAAGCATCCAACTGTCTTTTGGATCAATTTCATAGTATTGTTCCAATTCACCACTGAGCAAAATTTGGTACATGTATTCATGAGGGAAATAACGCTCTCCAGCATCATCGGCACGTTTCCAAATTCCATGGATATGTTTTTGCAAACGACGGAAAGCTTCCTCTTCCGGAATACAGGTATCAGTTACCCTATTGTAATGATTTTCAAGCAAATCCCATTCGTCTTGAGGACTTAAATCTCTGTAATGAGGAACACGTTTGTAGTGGTTGTGAGCCACTAAGTTCATGATATCTTCTTCCAAATTTGCACCAGTGCAACTAATGATATCTATTTTACCTTGACGAATCATTTCAGCCAAACTTTTACCAAGCTCGGCAGTAGACATGGCACCAGCCAAAGTAACCATCATTTTACCACCTTCTGTTAGGTGAGTTTCGTAACCTTTAGCAGCATCAACCAATGCGGCAGCGTTAAAATGCAAGTAGTGTTTCTCGACGAATTGAGAGATAGGACCTTTCATTGCAGCAAAGATACAATTTCTGTTTGGAACTGACATTCTTTTGGTAAAGAAGAATTACTCTCCCAACCACCATTTGCGTTTGAAAACCTTCTTCTTAGGAGCATTTAAATCAATTTTTTCCTGTATATATTTCAAAGCTTCTTCCAAATCATCGGTAACAAAGTATAAATCTTCATCCTCTGGCGAAATGGTATTTTCAAGGTTCATATGGTGAATTTGAGCTTTTAATTCATTCCAATAATCTACCCCAATGATTACCACCGGAAACCATGGCATCTTCTTCGTTTGAATCAAAGTTAAAGCTTCAAACATTTCATCGATGGTTCCAAAACCACCTGGAAAAACCACAAAGCCAAATGAATATTTGAATAACAATACTTTGCGAACAAAAAAGTACTTAATATCAACCCAAACATCCAAATATGGATTGTGTTTTTGCTCAAAAGGAAGTTCAATATTCACCCCTACACTTTTTCCACCGGCCTCTCTCGCTCCTTGATTAGCGGCCATCATAATTCCTGGCCCACCACCAGTTAAAACAGTAAATCCGAGCTGACTCACCAACGAACCCATTTTTTTTGCTTGTTGATAATACGGGTGACTTTCTTCAAACCTTGCAGAACCAAAAATACTGATACAAGGTCCAACAAAGTGTAATTTTCTGAACCCTTTGATAAATTCTGTAAGCACCTTAAAGGCGAATTTAAATTCTGTAAAGCGTGTATGAGGGCCCTCAAGCATCTGTATATCGGCCACTCCAACCAATCTTGTAGGTTTTGTTTTGTTTGTCATGTTTGTAAATTAAAAAAATAAAGACATAAAAAAAGGGTCGAAATTCGACCCTTCAATAATAACGCTAATTTAATTAAAATCTTTCGCTTTCAGAAAAGAAAAAGTTTCCTTCAATTTCTGCATTTTCATCGCTGTCACTTCCGTGAATGGCGTTTGCATCAATACTCTTTGCATAAAGGTTACGAATTGTACCTTCAGCAGCTTCTTGAGGATTGGTAGCACCGATCACATTTCTGAAATCTTCTACCGCGTTGTCTTTTTCTAAAATTGCAGCATAAATTGGTCCGCTCGACATGAATGAAACCAATTCGCCATAAAATGGTCTTGCACTATGAACTGCATAAAACTCACCCGCTTTTTCAGGAGATAATTGGGTGTATTTTAAAGCAACTACTTTAAAACCTTTTTGAATAATGTGATCTAAAATTTTACCTGCATGGCCGTTTGCCACAGCGTCAGGCTTAATCATTGTGAAAGTACGATTGGTTGTCATCTTATTTTGAAATTTCGCTGCAAATTTCGTGAATAATTGTCAATTTTACGCTATATAATCGCTCAAATACTCAAAGTTAACGCCC
>CAZYBT010000141.1:0-3974 GCA_964645755.1 uncultured Rhizobium sp. | reverse complement strand
CCAATGCCACAAACCCGTTTTGTGTTGCAAAAAGCTCTTAGTTTGGGAAAAAAACCAATTGTTGTTATCAATAAAGTAGACAAACCAAACTGTGACCCGGATAAAACCCATGACGAGATCTTCGATTTGTTCTTTAATTTAGGTGCAATCGAAGACCAATTGGATTTCACCACCATTTTTGGTTCAGGTAAAAACGGTTGGTTTGGTCCCGATTACAAAACTCCAACAACTGACTTAACATTCTTGATGGATACCATCATTGAAGTTATTCCGGAGCCTCACGTAGAAGATGGTACGGTGCAATTGCAAATCACAAGTTTGGATTATAGCAGTTACACTGGACGTATTGCAATTGGTCGTTTAAAGCGCGGTCATTTGAAAGAAAATATGCCTATCACTCTTGTAAAAAGAGATGGTAAATTGGAGCGTCAGCGCGTGAAAGAACTTTATACTTTTAGTGGATTGGGTAAAATGAAAACCACTGAAGTATTTGCGGGGGACATTTGTGCGATTACTGGAATTGAAAATTTCGAAATTGGTGATACGGTTGCAGATTTCGAAAATCCTGAGGCTTTGCCAACAATGAAAATTGATGAGCCAACTATGAGCATGTTGTTTGCTATTAACAACTCTCCGTTCTTTGGTAAAGAGGGTAAACACGTTACTTCACAAAAGATACGTGAGCGTTTGTACAAAGAAACTGAAAAGAATTTGGCATTAAAAGTTGAAGACACTAACAGTGCTGATCAATTCTTGGTATTTGGACGTGGAATCATGCACTTGGGCGTATTGGTTGAAACCATGAGAAGAGAAGGTTACGAACTGCAAGTGGGTCAACCAAGGGTTATCTTAAAAGAAATCGATGGTAAAAAATACGAACCAGTTGAAATTCTGACTGTTGATGTTCCTGAACATCATAGTGGGAAAGTAATTGAATATGTGAGCCAAAGAAAAGGTGAAATGTTGAGTATGTTGCCTAAAGGCGATATGGTAAGATTGGAGTTTGAAATTCCTTCAAGAGGATTGATGGGCTTGAGAAACAACTTACTTACAGCAACTCAAGGAGAAGCGATCATGGCGCACAGATTCAAAGATTTCGAACCGTGGAAGGGAGCAATGCCTACGCGTATCAACGGAGTGTTAATTTCAAAAGAAAAAGGCATCTCTACAGGTTACAGTATGGATAAATTAAAAGACCGCGGTAACTATTTTATTCATCCGGGTACAGATATTTATACTGGACAAATTGTTGGTGAACACATTAAACCTGGCGACTTAGTATTGAATCTTTGCACAGCAAAGCAAATGACCAACTTCCGTGCTGCTGGTAAAGACGACAATACGGTTCTTGCACCACCAAGAGAATTCACACTTGAAGAAGCAATGGAATACATTCAAGAAGATGAATATGTAGAGGTAACACCTGAAAATATTCGTTTAAGAAAAATCCTTCTTGATGAAAACGAACGTAAACGTGCTGGAAGTAAAGCCGGACTTGCATAAAAATAACATATATTCGCATAAATTAATATAAACCATGAAATTTGATATCGCTGTCATTGGAAGTGGACCAGGTGGCTACGTTGCAGCCATCCGCGCTTCTCAATTAGGTAAAAAAGTTGCCATCATCGAAAAAGCCGATTTAGGTGGTGTGTGTTTAAACTGGGGTTGTATCCCAACCAAAGCGCTTTTAAAAAGTGCTCAAGTATTCGACTACATCAATCATGCTGCAGATTATGGAATCACCGTTGGTGAATTCAAATCAGATTTTGATGGCATCGTGAAACGTAGCCGCGGAGTAGCCGATGGAATGAGCAAAGGAATTGCCTTTTTGATGAAGAAAAATAAAATTGAGGTCATCAAAGGAACTGCTAAATTGGCAGGAAAAGGAAAAATTTCTGTGACTGATGCCTCTGGAAATGCTTCAATTGTTGAAGCTGACCATACCATTCTTGCGACTGGAGCGAGAGCACGTGAACTTCCAAATATCAAAATTGATGGAACTCACGTAATTGGTTACCGTGAAGCAATGGTGCTTCCTAAACAACCAAAAGAAATGGTGATCATTGGTAGTGGCGCAATTGGTATGGAATTCGCATATTTCTACAGCACTTTGGGCACCAAAGTAACCATCGTTGAATTCATGAACCGCATTGTTCCAATTGAAGATGAAGATGTTTCCAAACTTATGGCAACAACTTACAAGAAAAAAGGTATTGATGTGATGACAGAAAGTAGCGTTGAAAAAGTAGATGTAAAAGGCGATCGCTGCACAGTTTCGGTAAAAACTAAAACTGGCGACATTCAAATCGAATGCGACATTGTTTTGAGCGCGGCAGGTATTCAAACCAATCTTGAAAATTTAGGCCTTGAGGAAATGGGAATCAAAACAGATAAAGGCAAAGTGGTTGTAGATGAATTTTACCAAACTTCTGCTCCTGGGGTTTATGCAATTGGCGACATTGTGCCAGGTCCAGCGTTGGCTCACGTTGCAAGTGCTGAAGGTATCATTTGTGTTGAAGCAATTGCTGGTCACCATCCTGAAGCTTTGAACTATGGAAATATCCCAGGTTGTACTTATACCCATCCTGAAGTTGCAAGCGTAGGTTTAACTGAAACTCAAGCGAAAGAAAAAGGTTATGAAATCAGAGTGGGTAAATTCCCATTCAGCGCGAGTGGTAAAGCTGCTGCTAGCGGCGCAAAAGATGGTTTTGTGAAAGTAATTTTCGACAAGAAATACGGGGAGTGGTTAGGTTGCCACATGGTTGGTGAAGGTGTAACAGACATGATCATCGAAGCTGTTGTTGCAAGAAACCTTGAAACCACAGGTCACGAAATTTTAAAATCAGTGCATCCTCATCCAACAATGAGTGAAGCTGTGATGGAAGCTGTTGCGCAAGCATACGACGAGTGTATTCACTTATAAAAGAATGTAATTTTATGAAAAAGCCCCGTTTTACGGGGCTTTTTTTGTGGAAATTCACCTAACTTTGTGCCTATATGAAACTCCATCGTTTCACCTTTAACCCGTTTCAGGAAAATACCTATATTGCTTGGTGTGAAGTTACCCTCGAATGCGCAATCATCGATCCAGGAACTTACGACTCTCACGATCATGCTCAGGTAAAATCGTTCATTGAAAAACTCAATCTAAAACCAAAATTTTTATTGGGCACTCATGCTCATATCGACCATATTTTTGGAAATTGGTGGGTGAAACAAGAATATAATATTCCGTATTATTTACATCAAGAAGACTTAGTCATGATTCAACGTTCAGATACAATGGCCGCGCTTTGGAACTTGAATTACACCCAATCTCCCCTACCCGATTTTCATCTGAATCACCTGGATAATATCTCCATCGGCAACTCAAATTTTGAAGTCCGATTTGTTCCTGGTCACGCACCTGGACATGTCATTTTTGTTTGTCATGATCAAGAATTTGCAATTGTTGGAGATACTATTTTTCAAGAAAGTATTGGTAGAACCGACTTACCTGGAGGAAATCACGACTTACTACTTCAGAAAATTCAGGAAGAAATTTTCTCCCTACCAGAGCAATTTCAACTGTTTCCTGGACATGGTATTGACACAACTGTAAAGCATGAAAAACACCACAATCCCTTCTTTCTCTCAAAACAATAACTGAAACAAAATATTCTTCAAACTGAGGCAACCAAAACACGGGTAAATACATCTTGAAAAAATGAGGAATTTGAGGCGAAATCTCGACCACCTAGCAACAATCTTGTTTGAAGCTGGAGTAACGCATTGGGTGGTGAGTCCAGGTTCACGCAATGCACCTATCGTTGCCAGTTTTCTCAGACATGGTGGTTTTACACTTCACAGCTTTCCCGATGAACGCGCTGCAGCATTTGCTGCCTTGGGTATTTCTCTGGCAAACAGCCACCCTGCTGGTGTCATTTGTACTTCAGGAACAGCAGCCATTAACCTTTACCCAGCTGTTTGTG
>CAZYBT010000140.1:0-4124 GCA_964645755.1 uncultured Rhizobium sp. | reverse complement strand
AAGCGAACAATTGTGGCAGTTGTCATGCATTAGACAAGAAAGTAGTTGGACCTGCTTTGCGTGGTGTTCACACAAGAAGATCAGAAGAGTGGTTAATCCAATGGATTAGAAACAACAAAAAATTCAGAGAGAGCGGTGACGCCGATGCGAATGCACTTTACCAAGAATACGGTGGAGCTCAGATGAATATTTTTGAAAATCTTTCTCCGGCGCAGGTGAAAGACATTATCGAGTACATTAAAACTGCTCCAGAACCAAAAAAGCCAACAGCTGTTGTTGACCCTAATGCTGGTTCAGGGGATAAGGAAGATCCGTCAACCAAAATCATATTGCTTATTTTGGTTGCTGTATTTGCCATCATTTTAGTTGTTCTTGCAAAAGTTAAGAAAACCTTAAAAAGAGCAGCGATGGAAAAAGATCCATCATTCTCAGAAGAAGAACAAGACAATCGTAAATTATATCAAAAGTTATTGCCAAAAACATTGGCAAATATGAATCCTACCGTACTTGCTATCTTTACCGTTTTGGCAATTGGCGTACCGGGTTCTTATTATGGTTATAAGTTTGGAATGAATGAAGTAGGTGTACAAAAAGGATATGCTCCAACTCAACCTATCGCATTCTCTCATAAATTGCACGCAGGTGATTTAAAATTGGATTGTAAATATTGTCACTCTACAGTTGAAGAAAGTAAGAGTGCAAGCATTCCAGCGTTGAATACGTGTATGAATTGTCATAAAGGAGTTCAATTGACAGACAAATACAACGGTGAGATTTCTCCTGAAATCAAGAAAATCTATAAAGCATTGGATTACAATCCAGAAGCTAAACCAGGTGAAGAATATGGTAAGAATCCTAATCCAGTTCGTTGGGTGAGAATTCACAACTTGCCAGATCACGCATATTTCAACCACTCACAACACGTGAAAGTGGGTAAATTACAATGCCAAACCTGTCACGGTCCTATTGAGAAAATGGAAGTTGTTCAACAATGGAACACTTTGCAAATGGGATGGTGTATTGATTGTCATAGAAATACAGGAATTGACGTAGCGAACAACAACTACTATTTGGCTTTACACAATAAAGCACAAAAAGATTTGAAAGCGAATCAAAACCATAGCCAATATTATGGCCCAGACGGAAAAGTAAAAATCACCCCAGCAATGAACGGTGGTTTAGAATGTTCAAAATGTCATTATTAATCAAAAAAGAAAAAACAAATCATGTCAAATAATATAAAATATTGGAAAGGCGAAGAAGAGTTAAACAGAGAACCGAAATTCATTTCGGCTCAAAAGAATGAGTTTAACGAAGCATTGCCTCTAGAAGAAGTATTATCAGAAGATGGATTTGAATTAAATTCTAATCGTCGTGACTTCTTAAAGTATTTTGGATTTAGCGTAACAGCTGTAACATTAGCTGCTTGTTATAAAACCAAAGTTAGGCATGCAGTGCCTTACTTGGTAAAACCTGAAGATGTAACCCCTGGTGTAGCGAACTATTATCGTTCTACCTGTGGAGGTTGCTCTGTAGGATGTGGAATTGAAGTAAAAGTAAGAGAAGGTCGTCCAATTAAAGTGGATGGTAGTCCAGAATCTGTGATTGCAAATGGCGGATTGTGTGCATCAGGACAAGCTTCAATTTTATCATTGTACGACACTGAGCGTTTGGCAAATCCTTTGTCAAAAGGCAGTGAAGTTACAGATTGGTCTAAAGTAGACGGTGATATCACAAATGCATTGAAATCTATCCAAACCGCGGGTGGTAAAGTTGCATTGGTAAGTGCCACTGTGAATAGTCCTTCTACATTAAAATCAATTGAAGCATTTAAAACCGCATTCCCAAATGTTGAGCACGTAACTTACGATGCTGTTTCATACAACGGAATGTTAAATGCAAATGCTGCAGATTTTGGAAAACGTGCATTGCCTCGCTACAATTTCACTCAAGCGAAAACCATTGTAAGTTTTGGTGCTGATTTCTTGGGTACTTGGTTGTCGCCTGTTGAATTTACAAAAGGTTACACTGTTAATAGAATGCCACAAGTTGAAGGTGGTATGTCATTACACATTCAATTCGAAAGTGCATTGAGTTTAACTGGTACTAACGCAGATTACCGTTTCCCAATGCAATCTTCTAAAGAATTGGCTTATGTAACTACATTGTACAATGTAATTGCAAGAAATTCTGGTGCTAAAGAAGTTCCAGTTCCAACCAATTCTGAATTGGCAGGTAACTCAATCGACAAAGCAGCTAAAGCTTTGTTGGCACAAAAAGGTAAATCATTGGTACTTTCTTCAAGCAACGATGTTGCAGTTCAAAAAATGGTGAACGCAATTAACGTGTTGTTGAACAACTACGGTACTACCATCGATATCGTAAATCATAGCAATCAATTCAAAGGTGATGATGCTGCAGTTGCAAACGTATTGGCTGGATTAAATTCTGGTTCAATCAGCGGTGTTATTTTCTACGGAGTGAATCCTGTGTTTAACCACAGTAAAGATTGGGCTACTGCAATTGCAAAAGCTAAATTGTCTGTTTCATTTGCTCAAAGCAAAGATGAAACTGCTGCAGTTTGTGGATTTGTATGTCCTGATAACCATTACTTGGAAAGCTGGAATGATAGTGAGCCAGTAAGTGGAACTTTCCATTTCACTCAGCCAACTATTTCTAATGTATTCAACACCCGTCAAGCACAAGAATCATTGTTAACATGGGCAAATGCTTTGCCATCTTCAGATGGAGATACATTGAAGTCAAAGGGAATTTTGTCTCAAAAGCCTAGTGCAGATGCATTCTATATGTTTATCAAAAACAATTGGGTTGCAACTTTAGGTTCTGAAGCTGCTTTTAATAAAGTATTAGAGGTAGGTTTCTATCAATTAACACCTGCAACAGGTTTGGCTGCTTATGCTGGAAACGTTACATTGTTGGCTGATGCTGTTACCAAATCTGGAAAATCTAACGGTATAGATTTGGTGTTGTACCAATCAGTTGGAATGAGAGATGGTGCAAGCGGAAACAATCCTTGGTTGTATGAATTGCCAGATCCAGTTTCTAAAGTTTGTTGGGATAACTACGTGGCAATTCCAAAATCATTAGCTTCAAAATTAGGTATCAACGAAGATGATACTGTAAATATTGAGTGGAATGGTGTTAAATTAAACAATGTTCCTGCTTTGGTTCAACCTGGACAAGCGAACAATACAGTTTCTTTGGCGGTTGGATTCGGTAGAACACATGCTGGTAAAGTGGGTGGTTCTATTGAAAAAGGATTCAGTTCTGTAGGTGTTAACGCTTATGGATTTGTTTCTACTACCAACAGAAATATGGTCATTTCTGATGTGAAAATCACCAAAGGTGACGAAACATATCATTTGGCACAAACTCAAACGCATCATAGTATTGAGGGACGTGATATCGTTCGTGAATCAACGTTCGAAGCATGGAAGAAAAATCCTAAAGCTGGAAATGACAAAGCAAAAACTCACGTTTATACAATTTGGGAAAAACGCGACTACCGCAAGGATGGTTCTCCAAACCATTTGTGGGCAATGGCAATTGACTTAAACGCTTGTACCGGTTGCGGATCTTGCGTAGTGAGTTGTTCAATTGAAAACAACGTACCTGTAGTTGGTCGTGATGAAATTAGATTGCGTCGTGAAATGCATTGGATTCGTATCGATCGTTACTATTCTTTTGCAAATAGCAAAAAAGATCAATTCGATGGTGCAAAATACATCACCCGTGAAAAACAAATTGCATCTGTAGATAGCCAAGACAAAGGAGATTTTTCTCATTGGGAAAATGTGAATGTCATTCACCAACCAATGATGTGTCAACATTGTGCAGCTGCACCTTGTGAAACTGTTTGTCCGGTATTGGCAACTACCCATAGTTCTGAGGGATTGAACCAAATGACATACAACCGTTGCATTGGTACCAAATATTGTGGTAACAACTGTCCATACAAAGTACGTCGTTTCAACTGGTTCCGTTATAACGACAATGATGCATTTGATTTCCATTTCAACAACCCATTGGGTAAAATGGTGATCAACCCAGATGTTACTGTTAGAACACGTGGTGTTATGGAAAACTGTTCTTTCTGTGTTCAA
>CAZYBT010000139.1:1025-4188 GCA_964645755.1 uncultured Rhizobium sp. | reverse complement strand
AGTATCATTTTTTATTAGTCTCCTCTATTTTAGAAATAGAACTTTCTGTTAAAATCAAGCTCGCTGCTTTCAATACTTCATAAGTATTCAAATCTGCAGCACGCATTACTGTATTGCCCTGAATGTTTCTTCCCGACAAATAAATATTTTTATCAGTATCAGGAGTCACAAACAATGATCTTCCAGTAACGTTTAACGCTTTCAACATTCCTACAAACTCAGAAGTCTTAGGTGTTGTCATTGTGAAATCTTCAATAACGAAAATTTGATTGTCTTTCGCTTTGTATGACAAAGCAGAAATACGAGCCAAACGCTTCAATTTTTTATTCAATTTGAATGAATAATCTCTTGGACGTGGACCATGAATTCTAGCACCACCAACATAAATACCACTCTTCAACGAACCGTGACGTGCTCCACCTGTACCCTTTTGACGGAATACTTTACGTGTAGAACGTGAAATTTCAGTTCTATCTTTTGTTTTGTGTGTACCTTGACGTTGGTTCGCCATGAACTGTTTAACATCCAAATAGATCGCATGATCATTAGGCTCTACACCAAAAATATCAGTAGATAATGTAACTGTACGACCAGTTTCAGAACCTTGCTTATTTAAAACTTTAACTATCATGCTCTTATTTTTCAATTATTACAGTTGAACCATTATGACCAGGAATTGAACCTTTGATAACCAAAAGATTTCTATCCGCATCAATTTTCAAAATCGATAAGTTTGTAGCTTTCACTCTGTCGCCACCTGTTCTACCCGCCATACGCATTCCTTTGAATACACGTCCTGGGAATGAACAAGCACCAATAGAACCTGGAGCTCTCAAACGATTGTGCTGACCATGTGTAGATTCACCTACACCGGCAAAACCGTGACGTTTCACAACGCCTTGGAAACCTTTACCTTTAGAAGTTCCGATTACGTCAACGAAATCACCAACTTCAAAGATAGACACATCAACTAACGCACCAATTTGAACATCAGTGTCAGCATCTCTGAACTCTACTACTTCAGCTTTTGCCGAAGTTTTAGCCTTTTCAAAGTGACCAATTTGAGCAGCATTTGAATGCTTCTCTTTTTTATCTCCGTAAGCCAATTGAACTGCGTTGTATCCATCATTAGACAATGTCTTCACTTGAGAAACAACACAAGGACCTGCTTGAATTACTGTACATGCAACACGTTTTCCATCTTCGTTGAAAACGCTTGTCATTCCTAATTTTTTACCAATTAAACCGTTCATTTTTCTTACAATTTAATTTCAACTTCAACTCCGCTTGGCAATTCAATTTTCATTAAAGCATCAACTGTTTTAGTTGAACCATTGAAAATATCAATCAAACGCTGATAAGTACAATATTGGAACTGTTCCCTTGCTTTTTTGTTCACGTGTGGTGAACGCAAAACAGTGAAAATTTTCTTACGGGTTGGTAGAGGCACCGGTCCACTAACTACGACTCCTGTGGTGCGTACCGCTTTCACTATCTTCTCTGCAGATTTATCTAACAGATTATGATCGAAAGACTTTAATTTGATTCTTATCTTTTGGCTTACCATTATTTTATCAATTAAGCTTGCGCTTTAACTTTCTTTAATACTTCCTCAGCTATGTTTCTAGGTGTTTCAGCATAATGACTGAATTCCATTGTGCTGTTTGCACGACCAGATGTGATTGTACGTAAGGTTGTTACATAACCAAACATCTCGCTCAAAGGAACTTTAGCTTTTACAACTTGGGCACCTGCACGCTCATCGATACCTTCCATTTGGCCACGACGACGATTCAAATCACCCATTACATCACCAGTATTTTCAGCTGGCGTTACAACTTCCAATTTCATGATTGGCTCAAGCAATACAGGTCCGCAACTTCTCGACGCGTCTCTGAAACCTGATTTTGCTGCAATTTCAAACGACAATGAATCTGAGTCAACTGCGTGGAATGAACCATCAAACAATCTCACTTTGATTCTGTCAATTGGATAACCAGCCAAACAACCATTCACCATTGCAGCTTTGAAACCTTTTTCAACCGCTGGAATAAATTCTCTAGGAATTGATCCACCCACGATATCATTTACAAACTGTAAACCTTCACCAACGAACGATTCGTCAGCTGGTCCAAGTTCAAACTGAATGTCTGCAAATTTACCACGACCACCTGTTTGTTTTTTGTATGTTTCACGATGCGTGTAAGTTTTGGTCAAAGCTTCTTTGTATGCTACCTGAGGAGCACCTTGGTTACATTCTACCTTAAATTCACGCTTCAAACGATCTACGATGATGTCCAAATGCAATTCACCCATACCTGAGATTACTGTTTGACCAGTTTCTTGATCTGTATGAACTTTGAATGTTGGATCCTCTTCAGCCAATTTAGCCAAGGCCATACCCAACTTGTCCATATCAGCTTGTGTTTTAGGTTCAACCGCCAATCCAATAACGGGATCAGGGAAAACCATTGATTCAAGCACGATAGGAGCATTTTCAACTACCAATGTATCACCAGTTCTAATATCTTTAAATCCTACTGCAGCGCCAATATCACCAGCTCCCAAATAATCAATTGGGTTTTGTTTGTTTGCATGCATTTGGAAGATACGAGAGATACGCTCTTTGTTACCAGTTCTCATGTTCAAAACATAAGATCCAGCATCCAATTTACCTGAATAAGCTCTCAAGAAACACAAACGTCCAACATATGGATCAGTTGCAATTTTGAATGCAAGAGCACAGAATGGCTCGTTGTAATCAGGCTTACGCACTTCTTCTTTTTCAGTTTTAGGATTGATACCTTTTGCACCACCTTTATCGATAGGGCTAGGCAACAATTCCATTACCATATCCAACATGGTTTGAACACCTTTATTCTTGAAAGATGAACCACACATCATTGGAACAATTTTCATGTCGATAACAGCCGGACGAAGTGCAGCCAAGATTTCAGCTTCAGTGATTGACGCTGGATCTTCGAAGAATTTCTCCATTAGTTTATCGTCGTATTCCGATACAGCTTCTAACAACTGCTCTCTCCAATAAGTTGCTTCTTCCAACATATCTGCTGGAATATCAACAACTTCATAGGTCATTCCTTGATCGTGCTCATTCCAAATCATACCACGGAAGTTGATCAAATCAACTGCACCCTTAAAT
>CAZYBT010000139.1:0-1015 GCA_964645755.1 uncultured Rhizobium sp. | reverse complement strand
GGTTTTAACTTGCTTAACAACGTTAAGGAAGTCGGCACCAGAGCGGTCCATTTTATTTACAAAACCGATACGAGCAACGTTGTAATTATTTGCAAGGCGCCAGTTTGTTTCAGACTGAGGTTCAACACCATCAACAGAACTGAACAAGAACACCAATCCATCTAATACACGCAAAGAACGGTTTACCTCAACGGTAAAGTCAACGTGACCAGGGGTATCGATAATGTTAATGTGATAATTTTGATCTCTATATTTCCAGAATACAGTTGTAGCAGCTGATGTAATTGTGATACCTCTTTCTTGTTCTTGAGCCATCCAATCCATCGTAGCTGCACCATCGTGTACTTCACCAATTTTGTGATTTACACCTGCATAATACAATATACGTTCAGTGGTAGTTGTTTTACCAGCATCAATATGAGCTGCAATACCAATGTTTCTCGTTAAATTTAAATCGCGTGCCATTTTTTATTTACTATCTTACGCTCTGAAATGTGAGAATGCTTTGTTCGCTTCAGCCATTTTATGGGTATCTTCTTTTTTCTTTACAGAAGCACCTTCATTTTTAGCAGCAGCTACGATTTCACCCGCCAATTTCTCAGCCATCGATTTTTCATTTCTTTTTCTTGCATATCCAATCATCCACTTCATTCCCATTGCGATTTTTCTTCTTTGTGGAACCTCTGTTGGAATTTGGAACGTAGAACCACCTACACGGCGAGCTTTTACCTCTACCGCAGGCATTACATTATTTAAAGCCTTTTTCCAAGACTCAATACCTGGTTCTTCTGTAAGTTTTCTTTCTACAATCTCAATTGCATCGTAGAAAATGTTCAATGCAACTGATTTTTTACCATCATACATCATGCCGTTTACAAAACGGGTAACCAAAATTTCATTGAATTTTGGATCTGGCAACAATATGCGTTTTTTAGCGCGCGACTTTCTCATGTCCTTTAATAATCAATTATTTTTTCTTAGGCTTTTTGGTTCCGTACTTACTACGACGTTGATT
>CAZYBT010000138.1:0-4279 GCA_964645755.1 uncultured Rhizobium sp. | reverse complement strand
GTATTTCCAACACCAAATCTGTAAGCCTTATCTTGCTGCCAAATGATTGGTGCACAATCAGCGCAAGGTGAAGAATTGAAGTTTGTTACATAAATCCAAGACTCGCAAGTAATTTTAGCAGGTCCACTCAGTTTACTGTTCCCTGAAACAAGCACGTAATCGTCAACCCCATCAAAATGTAACGCTGTTCTTTGCGCGTAGGTTAAATGAACAAATGTCATTAAACTTAAAAATAGTAAGAGTCTTTTCATATTTGTAAATGGTTAATATCTAATCAAATGTGAACAATAATATTCACAAATCAAAATAATTTAATCATCCATTTTAAAGACTCAAGTTTTCTTTACTCGCTGTAATTTGATCAATCACAATAAAATAGAAGATCTAAAATTACGAAAAACCAACTATTTAGGGCGTTTAATGCATATTTGATTTGGATAAAAAATACAAACAAACGATAGTTAGTGTCAGAAATTAATCATAAAACAAAATCAATTATTTTTACAAATGCTTGAAAATGAATCTTAAATTCACCTGATTCATTTTTAATTAATAAATGATTGGTATAGATTTTATCAAAAAAAAAGCCAGCATTTCTGCTGGCTTTTTGATTTGTTTCAATGATTGTTATGCGTATGCTTCAGTTGGAATACAAGCGCAAACCAAATTTCTATCGCCATAGGTGCTATTTACTCTTGCCACAGTTGGCCAGAATTTATTTGCACGAACATACGGCAAAGGATAAGCAGCTTTTTGACGGCTGTATTTGAAATTCCAGTCGTCTGCAGTTACTTCAGAAGCTGTATGCGGCGCGTTTTTCAATACATTCACCTCTGCATCTTCTTTGCCTTCTTCAATTTCTCTGATTTCTTCCCTGATGCTCAACATTGCATCACAAAAACGATCCAATTCTTCTTTGCTTTCACTCTCAGTAGGCTCTACCATTAAAGTACCTGCAACTGGGAAACTCAAAGTTGGAGCATGGAAATTATAATCCATCAAACGTTTCGCGATATCTTCTGCTTCTACATGTGCAGATGTTTTAAATTTACGGGTATCTAAAATCATCTCATGTGCACAATATCCTGATTCACCTTTATATAAAATTGGATATTCACCTTGTAATTTCGCAGCAATGTAGTTTGCATTTAATATTGCAAATTTTGTAGCATCAGCAAGTCCTTCGCCACCCATCATTTTGATGTATGCATAAGAAATCAACAAAATGCTTGCGCTACCCCAAGGTGCTGCACTTACCGCTCTCATTGCCTTTTCTGGACCCATATTCACTACAGTATGTCCTGGTAAGTATGGAGCTAAATGAGCAGCTACGCCAATTGGTCCTACGCCTGGTCCACCACCACCGTGAGGAATACAGAAAGTTTTATGTAAGTTCAAATGACAAACATCGGCACCAATCATACCCGGAGAAGTTAAACCAACCTGTGCGTTCATGTTGGCACCATCCATGTATACTTGTCCACCATTGTCGTGAATAATTTGAGTAATTTCACGGATGGCACTTTCAAATACCCCATGTGTGCTTGGATAAGTAACCATCAATACCGCTAAATTATCTTTGTACATTTCTGCTTTTTCACGAATATCTGCAACGTCAATGTTTCCATTTTCGTCGCATTTTGTTACCACAACTTGCATACCAGCCATTACAGCACTTGCCGGGTTGGTACCATGTGCCGAAGATGGAATCAAGGCTACGTTTCTATGTCCCTCACCTTTATCTCGGAAATATTCACGGATAACCATTAAACCTGCGTACTCACCTTGAGAACCAGCGTTTGGCTGCAAACTCATTTTTGCAAATCCAGTGATTTCGCTCAAATCTTTGTCCAATTTTTCTATGATTTCCATGTAACCTGCCGCTTGATCCATGGGAATAAATGGATGTAAATTGTTGAACTCAGGCCATGTAACTGGAATCATTTCTGTTGTTGCATTCAATTTCATGGTACAGCTTCCTAAAGAAATCATGCTGTGACATAAACTCAAATCTTTTGCTTCCAATGATTTAATGTATCTCAACATTTCATGCTCAGAGTGGTAACTGCTGAACACAGGATGTGTCATGAAATTCGATTGGCGCTGAGCCCATGAAGGCCATGTATTTTGAACCATTCCATTGCCTTCAGTAATCGTTACAACGGCATTTCCTGTTGCTTCAGCAAACACATTGATAATGTTTTGTAAGGCTTGAGATGTAGTGGTTTCGTCGATAGAAATACCAACATTGCCGTTTTCGAAATATCTGAAGTTTATTTTATGTTTTTCAGCAACTGCCTTCAAATTGGATGGAGCACCTTTCAAATACAAAGTGTCAAAAAAGTGTGCATTTTCATTCACAATGCCATATTTTGTTAATGAATCTGATAACAAACGAGATTGTGCATGAATTCTTCCAGCAATCTTTTTCAAGCCATCTGGTCCATGATAAACACCATACATACTCGCCATAATGCTCAACAATACTTGTGCAGTACAAATGTTACTTGTTGCATTTTGACGTTTGATGTGTTGTTCACGTGTTTGCAAAGCCATTCTCAAAGCTCTGTTCTCGTGACGGTCTTGAGATACACCAATAATTCTACCAGGAATTTGACGCTTGTATTCATCTTTTGTTGCGAAGAATGCAGCATGAGGTCCACCAAATCCCAATGGAACACCAAATCTTTGGGTATTTCCAATAACACAATCGGCACCCAATTCACCTGGAGGCGTTAATAAAGTTAATGCCATCAAATCTGATGCAAAACAAACTTTAACATTTGCAGCAGCACATTTTGCTGTCATGTCTCTGTAATCTTCAACACTTCCCAAAGAATTTGGATATTGAACCAATGCACCAAAATATGTCGCATCAGGTGTAAATGAGCGATAGTCTCCAACTACAACTTCAATTCCCAAAGGTTCTGCACGGGTATATACAACATCCAATGTTTGAGGCAATGTATATTGATCTACGAAAAATTTATTGGCTTGACTTTTACGGTCTAATAAACCTTTGAACATCGACATCGCTTCAGCAGCAGCAGTGGCTTCATCTAGCAAAGAAGCATTTGCCAACTCCATACCCGTAAGGTCAATAACCATTGTCTGATAATTTAACAACGCTTCCAAACGACCTTGTGCAATCTCTGCCTGATATGGCGTGTATGCTGTGTACCATCCTGGATTTTCCATGATGTTTCTCAAGATTACACCCGGTGTAATGGTGTTGTAATAACCCATACCGATGTAATGCGTGAAAATTTCATTTTTCGATGCAATTTCTTTCAACTCAGCCAAAAACTCTGATTCGCTCATTGGAGCTCCAGTTTGCAATGGCTGCTTTAAACGAATGTCTGACGGAACCACCTTGTCGATTAATTCTTCCAAACTTTTTACACCTATAACCGATAACATAGCGGCTACGTCTTCTTGTCTTGGACCTATATGCCTCTCAGCAAAAGGCATGGTATAGCGAGCATCAAATTGATTCATATATTGATTGCGAATTTACACTTTTCTAATTGATTTTTTGTGAAAGAAATACGGCTAAATTTGATAATTTTAATCACAAAATTCCTTCATCCGCAAAACTAAAATATTCCGAATGGCCAACGATGATGTGATCCAATAACTGAATGTCAAATATTCTGCTCCCCTCTTTAATCTTTTTCGTGATTTCTTTATCTTCCTCACTCGGTTGCAAATTCCCAGATGGATGATTGTGAGACAACAGAATTCCACTCGCTTTTAACAATATCGCCCTATTTAAAATGAGCTTTATATCTACCACGGTTCCCGAAATTCCACCTTTACTGAGCATTTCACAACGTAAAACACCATTCGAACGATTCAAATATGCAACATAAAATAACTCATGATCCACGTCATCAAAATTTGAACGAAACAACCTGTAAGCATCACCGGAACTTTTAATTCTGTATTTTTTAAAATCTTGAGGGACATTCTTGCGACTAGCCAATTCAAAGGCAGCTGCTAAACTCATCGCCTGCGAAATTGAAATACCTTCTATCGATAAAATCTCCTCTATTGATAAACGTGCCAATTCTTGTAAATTATTTTCGCAATAATTCAGAATTTTAACAGCAGAATTAATCGACAAATTGCATTTTGCGCTACTATTGAGAATCAATGCTATCAATTCAATCTCCGAAAGCGCCCGTCTTCCCTGCAAAAGTAACTTCTCTTGTACCTTTGTTTTGCCCACCAAATTCTTCAGTGGCTCTTCTTGTGTTGATAAATTTTTTAACATAAC
>CAZYBT010000137.1:0-4354 GCA_964645755.1 uncultured Rhizobium sp. | reverse complement strand
GACAAAAATCGATTTCGTCTTCTCGGTTTGACGCCACAATGATGCACTTCTCTGTTTGAAATTTGTTGACTAAGTTTTGATATAAATCTATGCCTTGTTTATCAAGATTGGTTAACGGTTCGTCAAGTATTGACAACGGTTGATTGCCAAAAAACGATAAACATAGTTTGATTCTCTGTTTCATTCCGCTGGAATAATACATCAGCGGTTTATTTTTGATTTTATTTGGAAATTCACAAACCTCAATAAGTTCATTTAAACTAAATTTTTCTACGAAGGGTTTCAGTTTTTGATGGTATTGAAACCATTCTTCAATTGTAAACTCCTCGGGTAATTCTAATGCTGGTGACGACAAACTGTAAAATTGGTTCCATTGCTTCTCTGGTATGAATGCATCATCATTTTTCCATAGTAATTGTCCCTCCGTTGGAGAAACCTGACCGGTGAGCATGAGGGTAAAAGTAGATTTACCAGATCCATTTGGACCAAGAATGGCGTAGGATGTACCTTTTAAAATGGGCAAATTGAGGTTAATCTCTCGGTATAACCAAGATCTATGGTAATTTTTTCCGCAGTTGATCAGCGAAATTTCTATCATTTATTTGGCGGTATAACCTTTCATTACACCTCTATCTGAATCATTGATAAACGACATAATTTCATCTCTTTCAGGTGTAGGGGAAAATTCAGTTTCAATAATTTTGATTGCTTTCGAGGTGTTTGAACTTTTTACAAATAGCGTACGATAAATGTCTTGAATTTCTGAAATCTTCTCATTAGAAAATCCTCTTCGTCTTAATCCAATGCTGTTAACCCCTTCATAACTAAGAGGTTCTCTTGCTGCTTTGGTGTAAGGAGGGACATCTTTTCTCACAAGAGAGCCACCGCTAATCATAGCATGTTTTCCAATTTTTACGAACTGATGTACCAAGGCGGCACCACCTAAAATGGTCCAATCCCCAACAGTAACATGTCCTGCAACTTGAACGCTATTTGCTAAGATACAATTATCTCCAACCACACAATCATGAGCTAAATGCACATAAGCCATAAGCAGGCAATTTTTACCCACTTTTGTAAATCCAAGTGCTTTTGTTCCTTTATTAATGGTTACATATTCACGTACAGTTGTATTATCGCCAATGATTGTGAGAGTTTCTTCACCATCAAATTTTAGGTCTTGAGGAATGGCACCAATTGAAGCGCCGGGAAAAATACGGCAGTTTTTACCAATTCTAGCACCTTTGAAAATAACTGCACCAGACATAACGTGAGTTCCTTCTTCAATTTCAACATCTGCATGGATGGTTACAAAAGGATCTATGACCACATTATCGGCAATTTTTGCAGTTGGGTGCACATAAGCTAAAGGTTGAATCATTTTAGTTGTTGTTAATTTTTATAATTTGTGCCATCATTTCTGATTCACACACCAATTTATCACCAACCCAAGCACGGCCTTTCATTACACAAATTCCACGTCGGATGGGTTCTGTAAGTTCTAATTTCATGACCAACGTATCTCCAGGTACAACTTTGTCTTTGAATTTCGCATTGTCAATTTTCAAAAAGTAAGTACCGTAATTTTCCGGATCTTCAACAGTACTCAATACTAAAATTCCACCAGCTTGAGCCATCGCTTCTAATTGTAATACTCCCGGCATAATTGGATCACCTGGGAAATGCCCGCTGAAAAATGGTTGATCGTATGTAATATTTTTCACCCCAACAATTGACGTTTTGTCCATCTCCACAATTTTATCGACTAATAAAAACGGGTGGGCATGAGGTAAAATTTTAATAATGTCTTTTGTGGCAAACAAAGGTTTAACATTTGGGTCATATTGAGGACGACCATCTAATTTACGTCTTTGTTCTTTTTTAATCACCTGTTTGATTTTCTTGGCGAATGCAACGTTACTCGCATGACCAGGTCTTGCAGCCATGATTTGACCTTTTAGTGGCATTCCAGCTAGTGCCAAATCACCTACCATATCAAGTAATTTATGTCTCGCAGGTTCATTTTGGAATCGCAATTCTAAATTGTTGAGAATACCGTCTTTTTTAACTTCCACAGATTCTTTACCAAAAACAACCGCTAATCTGTTTAGTTCCTCTTGGTCAACCGCTCTGTCAACTACAACAATGGCATTGTTCAAATCCCCTCCTTTGATGAGGTTGTTTTTTAACAAAAATTCAAGTTCATGTAAAAAACAAAAAGTGCGGCAAGGTGCGATCTCAGTTTTAAATTCATTCATGTGAGTCAAAGATGCATGCTGAGTGCCCAAAACAGGGGAGTTGTAATCAACCATCACTGTTAATCGATATTCATTTACAGGCATCGCCACAATTTCTACTTGATTTTCAGGATCGGTGTAATGAATGTTATACGGTATCTCAAAATATTCTCTCTCGGCTTCGAGTTCTTTTGTGCCAACTTTTTTTATACCTTCTACAAAAACAATTGAACTACCATCCATAATCGGCATTTCTGGTCCATCAATACAAATCAATGCATTGTCTACTTCCATACCAACTAAAGACGCCAAAACATGCTCAACAGTAGAAACAGTAGCACCATTTTTTTCTAAAGTTGTCCCTCTACTCGTATCGGTTACCAAGTCGCAATCCGCTTCAATAATAGGTTGTTCGGGTAAATCCGTTCTTTGGAATTTATAGCCATGATGTTCAGGTGCCGGACAGATGGTAACAGTTACAGACGCGCCAGTATGAAGGCCAACGCCCGTAAAACTTATAGACTCATTTAAGGTTGTTTGTTTTGGATTTAAATTGTTCATTTACTCTTTAAAATTTCAATTTCCTTTTTTAACTGTTGAATATCTTTGATTAAATCGGTAACCTTTCTAGCACCAATCACGCCACGAAGATACGAATTTACATCCGTAGCAGGAGTGCCACTAATTTTTTGTCCTTCAGAAACTACACTCTGCGTAATTCCGGCTTGTGCACCTACAGAAGTATTCGGCGCAATTGAAATATGTCCAACTACACCTACTTGACCACCGAAAACACTATTATTCCCTACTTTTGTACTTCCAGCAATTCCAGTTTGAGAGGCAATCACGATATCCGATCCCAATTCAACATTGTGTGCAATTTGAACCAAATTGTCGAGTTTTGTGCCACGCTTAATCAATGTTGAACCCATTGTAGCCCGATCAATGGCACAATTAGCGCCAATTTCAACATCGTCTTCTATGGTTACTGTACCTACTTGAGGGATTTTAACATAACGACCTCCAATTGGTGCAAATCCAAAACCATCGCTGCCGATAACAGTACCAGAATGGATGATGCAATTTTGTCCAATCAAAGTACCTGAATAGATTGCAACATTGGCATAAATCTTCGAATTGTTACCAATCACAGCATTTTTACCAACATAAGATCCCGCTTCAATGTGAACATTGTTGCCAATGACCACATTTTCATCGATTGTTACATGGTGTCCAATGTAAGTGTGTTCTCCAACTTTCGCAGTGTGATGCACCGCCGCAGTTGATTCTTGTCCTAACTTTTTTTCATTGGGATCAAAATATTTCGCCAGAATGGTACAAAAAGCAAAATAGGGATTTGCATGTTTGATGAGTTTGGCTGCAACGGGTTGACTGGGTTCGAAATCTGCTGGAACGAATACCAAAGAACACTGAGTTGCGTAAAGTGCTTTTTCATATTTTGCATTTGCAAAAAAACCGAGCGAACCGGTATTTCCTTCCTCTAATTTGGCAACAGTATGAATGATAATATCTTCGGTGGAATCATAAATTCCACCAGTTTCTTGAGCAATTTGTGAGGCCTTTAATTCCTTCATTGCAGCGCAAAATAATACAAAAAGCTTATTATCTATAATTTTTGAGCCTATTTTTTAAACAAACGTATTGCGATTCAAAAATTCTCTCTATTTTAGCCCCAATTATATTTAAAACTTAAACTATGGATTTAAACAACAACCCTGAAACTCAACAAAAAGGACATCCCAAAGGACTTTATGTTTTGTTTGTGACAGAAATGTGGGAGCGTTTCAGTTATTACGGAATGCGAGCCTTATTTATTCTTTTCATGACCAAGGCTTTACTATTTGACAAAGCTTACGCATCAGAAATTTACGGAAGTTACACCGGTTTGGTGTATTTAACTCCATTGTTGGGAGGTTACATGGCCGACAGATATTGGGGAAACAGAAAGTCAATTATTATTGGTGGAATTTTGATGGCTGTAGGACAATTTTTAATGTTCTTGGCCGGAACATATTATCAAGATGTTACAATGGCAACCAATTATATGTTTGTTGGATTAACCTTCTTGATTATTGGCAATGGTTTCTTCAAGCCAA
>CAZYBT010000136.1:0-4550 GCA_964645755.1 uncultured Rhizobium sp. | reverse complement strand
TGATATTAGTTAGATGAATTTTTATCGGTTTTTTTTAAAAAACCTCTTTTTTTCTTTTAGAATGCTTTTAAACAAGGCAACAAATCACAATCAATCAATGAGTTGAATTTTCGAAAAAAATTGCCAATTCTTTAAAATCTTCAACACTCAATTGCTCTGCTCTTTTACCTTGCCATTTTTCTGGAATTTCAAAATTTGTACGTACGCTCGTTAAAGGCTTTAAGGCATTATTTAACGTTTTTCTACGCTGCGAAAATGCATGCTTCACCACCATTTTTAAACTCTTATAAGTGCACAATGGCAATTCCTTCTTTAACACACAGCTCATGACACCACTTTTTACCTTCGGCGGTGGATTAAATGATCCCTCATTGACCGTAAATTCGTACTTGCAATCATAATATGCCTGCAACATCACACTCGTGATTCCGTATTCTTTGTTACCGTGCTCTGCACAAAACCTCTTTGCAACCTCTTTTTGGAACATTCCCGCAAAATGTTCTATCATCCTTGGGCCCTCTAACATTCGAAAAACAATCTGCGTTGAAATGTTATAAGGGTAATTCCCAACAATTCCAACACAATTCCCCTCCGGCCATTTTTCGTATGGAATCTCTAAAAAATCACCCTCCATTATATTTAGGCCATGAGCCCATTCTTGCCTACCCAAATAAGCAACCGATTCATGATCAATCTCTATGACAGTTAATTTTGAACCCCATTGTGCATATAAACTTTGAGTCATGACTCCCATTCCAGGACCAATTTCTATAACCGTATCTAAATTCGGTAACATCAGTTCCCCAATTCTTTGTGCTATGCCTTTGTCTGTCAGGAAATGTTGCCCTAACTGCTTTTTTGCTGTTACCTTATCTTTCGAAACCGATGTCTTTCTGAACATTATCCCTCCCAATAAATCATGTAATACTTGGTAACTGTTTCTTTCAAAGCCGACAAATTATAGTTGTCTGAAGCTTCAGCAACATCCTGTATGCGACCATCTTTTCTCATTATTCTGAGTCCGCCACCCTCCGTTTTATAAGCATGATTTTCCAAAACCCCACGCTTGATGAAAAACTCAGAAGCCAAGTTTTCTTCAATTCCAAAAATTCCACTCGCCTGTTGTATGACCAAATTAATCATTTCGTCAGAAAATGGATTCAAATCGATTTTTATCTTTGGCAACTTTCTCATTAATAATCGATTACACAATGTGCTCAAAATTTTATCCTCATGGAATTGCCATTGTTTCACACTCGATAAAATATCGATATCATCTAAAACCAAAAATAAATCCAAAGCCTCATCATCAAAATTGCTTGCATTGATGTCTTTAAACAAAAAATGCATCAACGGATGGTAAGTGCCCAAAGTTGAACCTTCTTTTGCCAATTGTCTAGCCCTGAGTAAAATAGATACCAACATGGCATCAGCGGCAATCACCGTTTTGTGCAAATACACTTGCCAATACATCAACCTGCGCGCCACCAAAAATTTCTCTACACTGTAAATCCCCTTTTCCTCAACCACTAAATTGCCATCCTTTACATTCAGCATGTGAATGATCCTGTCGGCACCCACAATTCCTTCACTTACCCCCGTGTAAAAACTGTCCCTCAAAAGATAATCAAGTCTATCCATATCCAATTGACCTGATATCAGTTGACTCAAAAACGGCTTGTTTTCGTACGTTCCTTTAAATATTTCAATGGCCAACGACAACTTCCCCTGAAATTCGCGGTTCATCCTTTCCATGATTTGGAGGGATATTGCTTCGTGGTGAACTTCCTGAATCAGTGTATGCTCCAATGTATGACTGTATGGTCCGTGACCAATATCATGCAACAAAATGGCTAGTGAAACCCCTTCTTTTTCTTCTTCAGAAATTTCAACTCCCTTTCTTTGTAAAGTTTCAACTGCTTGAATCGTTAAATTCAATGCACCCAAAGCATGATGAAATCTTGTGTGCGTAGCTCCAGGATATACCCATTCGCTCATGCCCAATTGACGAATTCGCCTTAACCGCTGAAAATATGGATGCTGAATGACATCATAAATGAGCGAACTCGGAATGGCCAAAAATCCATGCAACGGATCATTGATAATTTTACTTTTATTCCCTGTCATGTATTTGCCACAAAGTTACTACTTCTCATCCCAAACCAATACTCCACCCATAGGATCAGGTCGTTTTAACCTTACTTGATCAATAAAATCCTGTAAATTAGATGCAAATGGATCCGAAAGGTTCATTTTCAAATAAACCTCATAATCATAAACCATCTCAATCCATTCTTGGTCATTGATCCCCTTCACATGCATTTTTCTCCTAAAAATTGACCCCATTTTCAACCAAACCTTAGGATTTTCCGTCTCAACAGAATGTGTATTTTGGATACGCTGCTGCGCTTTTTTGATGTATTTTTTGTACAAAAAAAGTGCCCTTTCATCCTGCTCTTGTCGATCTGCACTAATTCCCAAAAACCAATAATTTCCTTCCGCATTCGAATCTAACATCACCAAATTTCTTAACATCGTATCTGCTTCATGGTATTTCTTTTGCATAATCAATGCGTTCGACAGCTGTTGTTTCACTGCGGGGACATTGTTGCGAATCAATTCGTCACGAAAAATCCCTTCAGCTAACTTATATTGTCCCTGAGCCATATATCGATTGGCCAATGCCATCGGTGGCAAATCAACATCCATGCCCAAACTCCTATCGTACTGAGCCTGCAAAAAGGTCGACAAAACACCAAAACTTAAAATCAAGAGCAACTTTTTCATCTGTATACAACAAAAGTAAATTACTTTTACCAACTTTGTAACACTATGTCGCGCCAAATACAAATCTTATTTCTATTATTTTTTGCAGTTTTCGCGGCATGCAATTCCAATTCCGACTTTTTCAAAGAAGCTGGAAATCCTCAAAAAAATGAGAAAATTCTCGATTCTTTTCACACAATTACCGTTGGTGAAAAATTTTATGTAGAACTCAAAAACAATCTTTCTCAACCCCAAAGTATCACCATCGATTACTACGAAAATTTGAATGCCAAAATTGTTGTAACCATTCAAAATGGACAATTGAGCATTAAAGACATGAACAAGTACAATTGGACGAGAGACCTAAATATTCGTCCTAAATTAACCATAAATATTCATCAATTAAAAGAATTAAATATTGTAGGTTCCTGCGAATTGGTATGTCTCGACACCATAAAAGCATCTTTGCTTACCCTGAACATGCAATCGTCTCTTCCCGCAAAAATTAAAGTCGATTGTGGCAACCTTTACGGTGGTAGCAACAACATAGGTTCCATTCTTTTTGAGGGACGAGGCACCATATTTTCATGGAGTTGCGAAATGGGGTCATCTCTTGATGCCCGCAATCTACGTTGCGATGATGCATACATTCGACACTATACCAAAAATGACATTTATGTTTCTCCAGATAAAATTTTTGAAGGATTTTTATACAACTCTGGCAATTTATTTATTAAAAATAAAAATTTCAATAAATATAATATACTAGAAAAGGGAAGCGGTCGTATTATTAAATATTAATTGATGAATCAAATAAACATTCAATACCCCACAACATATGGAATTATGGCACTCATTATTCTTGTGTTTTTTGGAAACATGGGCAATCAAAACATTACTGAAAAATTGGTTTTTAGTAGTTATTTAATTAAAAAAAAGAAACAATATTATCGCATTTTATCTGTGGCTTTGGTACATGCAGGATTCATTCATTTGGCTATGAATCTATTGGGATTGTATTTTTTCGGACCAGTCATTGAAGACGTTTTGGGTTCTGTTTTAACATTTTTAATTTTCGTAATCTCAGTGATTGGTGGTTCTGTTTTATCCCTCATTCTCAGAAGACAAGAACATGACTATCAATCTATTGGATCTTCAGGCGGAGTGAGCGGAATATTAATGGCCGCAATGATTTGGTATCCGAGTATGCGCATTGGATTGATGTTGCTACCCGTGATGATTCCCGCATGGATTTTCGGAATTATTTTCAGCTTAGGTTCTATTGTTTTAACGCAAACTCCTGATCGAAATCGCATTTCTCATGAGGGACATTTGGGCGGGTTGTTATTTGGAGGAGTCCTTACATATTTCACAATTCCTTTGGAAATTCTTCAAGGCACCCAACAAATCTTATTTTATGTTGGAGTTGTTCCAATTGCCATTTTTGTGTTGGCACAATGGTTGAAACCCAATTGGTTTTACAGGAAGTAAGAAGATGGGATTATTTGATTATTAGATGAATAGATTATAATTATGGGTTTGGGTTTTTTGGGCTTTTGAAAATTTGTCAACCTATTTTGTTATAAGACATCTCCCAGATCCGCTCATCTTTATCATCTCCCCAATCTTCTAATCATACTAATCAACCTAATCCTCTAATCTTTCTATTCGTCCTAATCTTTCTATTCATCCTAATCTTTCTCAACTTTTTTAATTATATTTGCAGCAGAATTGCCCAGTTGGTGAAATTGGTAGACACGCCATCTTGAGGGGGTGGTGTTCGC
>CAZYBT010000135.1:0-4556 GCA_964645755.1 uncultured Rhizobium sp. | reverse complement strand
AAAGTTTTGTTAAATCATTATGAAATTTCTACTTCTTTGGAGAGTTTTCACCAGCATAATGAACATCAAAAACTCAATTATTTAATTCAGGAATTAAAACAGGGCAAATTGTTGGCTCAAGTTTCCGATGCCGGTACTCCTGGAATTTCTGATCCAGGTTTTCTGCTTACACGCATGGCTTTAGCGGAAGGAATTGCTGTTGAGGTTTTACCGGGCGCTACCGCCTTTGTTCCTGCGCTTTTAAAAAGTGGATTCCCTTTGCATTGTTTTTCTTTTGAGGGATTTTTACCGCACAAGAAAGGTAGACAGACGAAGATGAAACAATGGGCAGAAAATGATCAAACCATCGTATTTTATGAAAGTCCACACAAGTTGTTAAAGACACTGAAACAGCTTGCTGAGTTTTGTTCGGTGCATCGAAAGGTGAGTGTTTCCAGAGAAATTACCAAGAAGTTTGAAGAAACTGTTACCGGAACATTTTCTCACGTTATTGATCATTTTACGGCACATGCGCCTAAAGGAGAATTTGTTGTAGTTTTGGAGGGAAATGCTTACGAATCAGAAGAAATATCTGATGAGCAAGAATAAACCACCGCAAATCTGCAAAAAATAAACCACCCTTATGTTGCAAAAACTGCAAAAAATAACAGTAGAAACAGTTCCAACGTGGATTTGGATTCTGTTACCGTCGATTTTGTTTTGGGCCGCGTGGTTTCCAAAGCCTCTAACTCCAGTTTTATTTGTTGCGTTTATTCCTTTCCTTGCTTTGGCCAATAGGTTTGCTACGCAAAAGAGAAGTCTTTACTATGGCAGTATTTATTTGTCGTTGCTAGGCTGGAACATTACCACAACTTGGTGGGTGTATTATGCTTCTAGTTATGGGGTCATATTTATGCTCACATTGAATGCCTTGTTCATGTTGTTGCCCTTTGTGTTTTATAGAATTGCGTTAAAGAGATATTCGGCATCTTGGTCATTTGTGATATTTGCAATTGCATGGATACTTTACGAATACGGGCATCATCGTTGGGATTTGAGTTGGCCGTGGTTGTGTATGGGAAATGGTTTTTCAGGATGGTTGGGTTTTGTTCAGTGGTATGAATGGACGGGCACTTTGGGTGGTTCAATGATGCTTTTATTCATGAACTGGTGGATTTATAAGTGGTTAACAGAGAAAACTCATTCCGAAGTCAATGTCCTTCACAAAAATAAATGGAGTATCATTCATGGCCCAAATGCCTATTTGTATCGTGCAGTGGTATTGTTTGTGATTTCTTATTTGATATCGTTTGGATTAAAGAATGCGGTAGATATCAAATCGGGGAAGGCCTTAAATGTGGCGGTGTTACAGCCAAGTTTTGACCCTTGGAATGAGAAATTTGTAAGGTCACCACAATCGATGCAAGAAGAAATGATTGATTTATCGTTGAATGGCATAGATTCTACCACAGAATGGTTGTTGTGGCCAGAAACTTCTTTGGTTGATGGAATCAACTTAAAGTTTGCAACGGGAGATTATCAAGTTGACCGGTTAAAGTTGAGTTACAGATTGGCTGAAAAGCCGTACATGCAGATGAAGCATGAAGTATCTGCGTTGAAACGTTGGGGGAAGGGGCTACAAATTTTAACTGGTGTGAATGGTGTAAATTATTATATTTCAGATGAAAAGCCCACAAAAACAGCGCGTCGATTGAAGTATGAGCCAAAGGGATGGTATGATCATTACAATTCCGCAATGTGGTATGATTCTGGATTTAAACCTCAGTTTTATCATAAATCTAAACTTGTACCTGGAACTGAGCAAATGCCTTTCATTCAGTACTTTCCATTTATTGAAAAATTGGCTCTGCAGTTAGATGAAAATAGTACTACAGGAAGTTTGGCTAAGAACGATTCTGTAGCAACGCTAGGAAGAGGAGAGCTGGTAGCGCCAATTATTTGTTATGAGAGTATTTATGGTGATTTGGTTCGGCAATTCATTAACAAGGGAGCTGGTTGGATCGGAATCATTACAAACGATGCTTGGTGGCGTGAAACCGCTGGATATCAGCAACATTATTCATACGCGAGGCTCCGGGCCATTGAAACAAGAAAATGGGTAGCAAGAAGTGCAAACACCGGTACAAGTGCGTTTATTGATCCCACTGGAAAGGAATATCAACATTCTGAGTGGTTTAAGAAAGTTTGTTTGCAACAAACAATTTATTCGAATCATCACGTTACCCTTTACATGAAGTTGGGCGATATAGGAGTGATGATATTGTTGATATTGCTTGTGATTGGTTCAACAATTTACACGGGCAGAAACGTTAAGATGGATTGATTTGATTCAGTTTGAGTTGCCAATTCCAAGCGTCTTTCATCATTTCATCGAGACCTCTTTTGGCTTTCCAGCCTAGAACATTTTCTACTTTATGGGTGTCGGCCCAAACTTTCACAACATCACCGGCTCTACGCGGTCCAATCTTGTGAGGGACAGAGATTTGGTTGACTTTTTCGAAGGAGTTAATGACTTCTAATACTGAGAATCCATGACCGGTACCAATATTAAAAACTTCAAAACTTTCCAATTGTTGCTGATTTAAGAGTCGCTCAACGGCTTTAACATGTGCATCGGCAAGATCCATTACATGGATATAATCACGAATACAAGTTCCATCTGGGGTGTCGTAATCATTGCCAAACACCGTTAATTCTTTTCTAATTCCTGCAACTGTTTGGGTTAGGAAGGGAATGAGATTGTTAGGAATTCCTAAGGGTAATTCACCAATAGCAGCGGTATGATGAGCGCCTATAGGATTGAAATAACGAAGGCATTGTGTATTGCACCAATTGCTATTGTCTTTGAGAATGATCTCGCCCATTTGTTTTGTTGCTCCGTAAGGAGATTGAGCGGGTTTGGTTGGGGTATTTTCAGAAACTGGAACGGCATCTGGTTCGCCATAAACGGTACAACTACTTGAAAAAACGAGGTTGTTTAAGTTGTTTTCTTTCATTGCTTCCAAAACAGAAACAAGTCCTACCACATTGTTATGGTAATACATCAATGGTTTTTCAACGCTTTCACCAACGGCTTTATAGGCAGCAAAATGAATGATGGCATGTGGGTTATATTCTTGGATGATGTTCGATAAAACAGATTTATCGGTAACATCGGCTTGAATGAAAGTGGGGGTATATCCAATGAGTGATTCTATTCCATTTAGTGCACTCATTTGTGAGTTGCAAAGATTGTCAATCAGAATGGGTTCAAAACCGGCTTTGTGAAGGCAAACAGCTGTATGCGAACCAATGAATCCGAGTCCTCCTGTAACTAAAATATTTTTTTTCATGAATGATCGATGGATACTGTATGTTGATTTAAGAGATATTTTTCATTTGTTGAGGGACAATTGGCTCGGCCGTTGGAATTGAATTCTAGCTTGTGGCCGTTTTTGCTCACCCAACCAATTTGTTTGGCAGGAACGCCAACCATTAGGGCGAAGTCAGGTACGTCTTTGGTGATGACAGCTCCAGCGCCAATAAAGGAATATTGGCCTAAAGTTACACCACAAACGATGGTTGCATTGGCACCTATGGAACATCCTTTTTTAACGGTTGTTGGCAGAAATTCTGATTTTCTTTCGATGAAAGCGCGGGGATTGATTACATTGGTGAAAACCATGCTAGGTCCGAGGAAACAATCGTCTTCAACGGTAACATTTGCATAAACACTGACATTGTTTTGGATTTTCACTCCATTGCCAATGATAACATTTTGGTCGACATAAACATTTTGACCGATGTTGCAAGCGTTACCAATTTTTGCAGAGCCCATGACATGGCAAAAGTGCCATATTTTGGTGTTTTCGCCTATTTGAGCGCCTTCATCAATGATGGCAGAAGGGTGGGCAAAAAATGAATTGTCCTGCATACGTACGAAGGTAATAAAATAGTTTGAAAGGGGATAAGGTGATTGATGATGGTTGTATATTTTTAGTAAAACAGAAAAGGCTGCCCATGGGCAGCCTTTTCGTGAATATGCATTTTTATTTTTTTCTTAGAAAGAAAGAATAAAGTCAACGCGACGATTTTTCTCTTTACCTTTAGGGGTAGCGTTATCGGCGATTGGCATTTCAGAACCATATCCAACAGCTTTCATTCTAGATTCAGCAACACCAGCGTTGATCAAGTAGCGTTTTACAGCTTCAGCGCGTTTTTGGCTTAGGTCTTTGTTTGCGGCAGCATCACCTACGTTGTCGGTATGTCCTTGAATTTCAACATTTGCAAGAGGCTCAGAGTTCAACAATTTAGCCAAGTCGTCTAAGTTTTTGAAAGAAGCGGCAACAATTACGTCTTTGCTAGTTTCGAAGTTGATACCTTTAGCAGCGAGAGCAATTTTTTGAACTGTTTCTTTTTTGATTTCAGGGCAACCTTTGTTCGCTACGATACCAGGAACCTCTGGGCATTTGTCGATGTTATTGAAAACACCGTCACCATCAGTATCAGGGCAACCTTCACCAGCAACAGTACCAGCGATTGTAGGACATTTGTCTGATTTATCTTCAATACCGTCA
>CAZYBT010000134.1:0-4562 GCA_964645755.1 uncultured Rhizobium sp. | reverse complement strand
GCCAGGTTCAAGCAGTGCCCATCCATCCCTCGCAACAAATTGTACAAAAATCAGGTGGCGACATCAGGATACAATTATACGTTTACAATACCCCAGATTTGCAGAATGTATTTAGGAAATTTGGGGAGTTTAGTTGGGATTGATTTTATACGAATCAATTTTAGGTTATTTTGGCAAAATATTAATTGAAAATTACCAAAAAAAAATTAGTATTGAAAGAATTATGGCAATAAAATCAATTAAAGCAATAGATAGAGAATTAGCAGAGTGGTTTTCAAAAATCAATAATGGAGAAATAAAGTTACCAAGATTTCAACGATTTGAGGCATGGGATAAATACAGAATTACGGGTCTACTTACAGTTGTAACAAATAATTTACCTCTTGGTATTACATTGATTTTGAATGTTGGAGATGAACCTCAATTTATCGACAGATACTTAGAAACAGCCCCTCAAACAGGAAAAAGGGTAACAGAACATTTATTGGATGGACAGCAAAGGCTTACGGCTTTCTGGAGAATGATGAATAATAACTATCCTGATTTGACATTTTTTGTTTACATACCGGAATTCGCTGTAATCGATGACTGGAAACAAGTATCAGATGAAACGGTGGGATATTATCAAACAAGATGGATGAATAAGGGTAAAAAATATCCACTGTGGGCCAATTTGGCCTCAGACACACTGAAAAGAGGCTTAATTCCAAGCAACCTTTTAAAACCTGGTGATAATAAAGATGAAATTGATATTTGGGTCAACGAAGCTTTAATTGATAAAATGCCGAAAAAAGAGGATCCTGATTTTTTCAATCTATTGGAAAACTTTCATGCGGAAAAAGAGATTGTGAAAAACAAAATTAGAGAATTGAGAGAAATTGTGACGCACTATAATTTACCATTTTTAGCCTTACCATCATCCACACCCAAAGAAACTGCTTTAAGTGTTTTTATCAAAATGAATACGAATAGCAAACCATTATCTATTTATGATATAATTGTAGCTGAGATAGAAAATGTTAAAGGAAAATCTCTACATGATCTTGAATCTGACATGGATGCTAAATTTAAAAATATAAAATATTATTTTAATCTGTCAGATTTAATTCTATCAACTTCTGCACTTTTACAGGATAAAATCCCTAATGTTAAAGGTCAAGTTGAGATGGATAAATCGAAAATGATTGAGAACTGGTCCAATTTAGAAAAGGGATTATATCAAATGGCTAATTTCCTCGAAAGCCAAGGTATATTTGATAAACAAAGGCTTCCTTCAAATGCGGTTCTGGGTGTAATTGCAGCATTATATAATTACATACCAGACTCTGGAGATGCTCGCGGATCTGCAGAAATTATTCTAAAAAAGTATATGTGGAGATCATTTTTTACAGACAGATATGAAAACTCAACTGCTTCGCGTGCTTATTATGATTTTAAAATTTTAAAAGCAATTTTTACAAAATCCACCAAAGAAGATGGTAGTTTATATTCACTAGAAGAGGCCCCAGTATTCAGCGGTGATTATCAATTAGCTTCAATAGAAGAATTGAAAACGGTAAAATGGCCCAAAGGTGAAAATGTAAAAGGTCGAGCAATTTTAGCCATAACCACATTACTAGGAGCTTTTGATTTCGCAGATGGACAAAAAGCAACTCGAGACCATCTAGCAAATAGAGAGTATCATCACATATTTCCTGATGCACTGCTCAAGGAAGCAAATATAGATAGTTTTCTGGCGTTAAATTGTGCGCTTATTACTAATAAAACAAACAGAAATATTGGACGAAAAGATCCTTTGAAGTATCTAAAAGAACGGTATGAATGGACTTCCGAAGAAACCGTTAATGAACGATTAAAAAGTCATTTAATACCTATTAATGAATTAGCCAATGGAGGTTATGAGGGACTCGATGATAGTGCTAGAGTTTCTAAAATTAAAGTAGATTTTGAAAATTTTATTGAAGAGCGAGCAATCTTAATCCAAAGCGCAATTGTTGATTTATGTGATGGGAAAAATATTTCAATCCAAAATATTTTTAGAAACAGTGTTCATTCAATTAATTAAAGAATAGAATAATTTACATTTTTATAAAAAATAATTGGGTACCATTAATTAAAGTTATTAAAAATTTAAAGACAAATTTTTATTTATCATTTGTAATCGTATTGCCAATGTGTTTCGGAATTATAGAAAATTAAATTAGATAAGTAGAAGTGTTATGGATTGCAACAAAAATTTAATGGAACTACCCGATAAATTTGGTTCTTATCAAGGAATCCATCCATTCTATAAAAAGCGTTCTGAGCTGCATGAACATCCGTTCGATTCACTTTATTCACACTGCCTTTTGATAGGACCAAAGAGCTCTTCAGAAACTTCAGAGAACTGTTTTATTGAATATTATTTTGAAGCCTATCCATATCCATTGGATTGGATTGAGTCAATGAAAAAGGTTAAAGCTGCACTAACTGAAGATATTGTTATGGAGTTTTTGGGCAATCTGGGCTGGAGAGAACGAAGATTAGGTGCGTATTATGCTTGCGTCGGTGAATTTAGCTCAATGATTGATATAGTTGGAGTTCATTTATTAAAAAGTGAACAGCCCTTTGCAGGATATCATTATCTACTGTCGATTGCGTACTTCAACTCTGAAAAGGGTTTGAAATATTTGAGAAAATACTTGGATTTCTACTTGTCTCAATATCATTTGGATTATGACCAATATGATGCCATTCGAACATTATGCTATTTAGACAATTTAAATAAAACTTCTATTTTCTCCGAATATCAACAACCTTGGAATGAGTATCTTTTAAAAAGATTCGAGAATTATAAATCACAAGGATCTGCTAACACAAAAACTACCTTGGAAGAGCTCCAAAATCAGTACAAATTGGATTATACTTATATTGAGAATGAAATTGAGATGTTAAATAAAATTAACTTTTATGCGTCTGTATAGACCGATTGCCATGCATCGATTTTTACATCTGCCCTAATTATTTATATCCCTTAAAGCAAAGAAAAGCTTTGAGTTAACTCTAATTTCACTCACAAACATCGTAGTTTTTATCTATGTCAACCAACAGATTATCTCTGCTATATTTTCATATGTGAAAGAAATATCAGTCGTATTTCGGGCGAAATGAATAATCTATACTGCTTTAAAAAAAGAATAATAAATCATTACTCTTCAGGCTGCTGTGTTAATTTCAGATACTCTTCGTAGATTTTGTTCAATAAAGCGAGTTCTTTTTTAAATTTCTCAGGATCACTTTTCCATAAGTCAATACTATTCAAAGATGTTAAAACATTTGGCTTAATATCTATTCCAACCATGTTTGCAACATTGATTAATTTGTATTGAGCATTTTCAATCAACATTTTAATATAGATTTTTCGGACAATTTCCACTTTTTTGTTTTTAGGTTTACATTCAAGATCCTCAGCCTCAAAATTGGTAACTTTTTTAATGGCTTCAAGAATTAGCTTTCTGTGATCACTTTGGAAACCAAGTTCCCAGTATAATTCAAATTTGCGTGGTTGAAATTTGTAGCCCCTCATAAAATGATTTTTCAAAAGTGAAGTTTCACTAAATTACGATTTTTTTCTTAATAATACAACCTATTAATCGATAAAATTGGCCCAAAACGAGGTTTTATTTCTGATCTATACATAGTTATTAAAAACTTGTACCTTTATTTACAAAACTGCCTTACTCTTTATTTCCCTTCTTTTTTATGAGGGACATAAACTACTTCAGCCCCAAATAAACAATGCACTTGATTTATTTTATCGATGCGTAAACTCTCCTTTCAAATTTCGAAACTTAGAAACCACCAAAAAGGGCGTGCAATCGAAGGTATGTACAAAGTTGTCGGGGACGGTCACTTTGAAAAGAAATAAGTTGAGTGTGGTGTGCACTTTGCCATTGGTATCGAAGGCGATCCATTGAGAAACGGTGTAACCATCCTTTGAACGAGAAATGGTAAATGGATTTAATGCATAAGATAATCGGTAATCTAGATGCTGCTTGAATCCAATACATTTTTTGGTTTGCCCAATTTTTAGATTTTTTGCATATTTCAAAATCACCGGTGATCGCTGGAGATAACTCGAATCCAAAATCAATGTATCAGTTTCATGAAAACAATAATTTGTAAGAATAGCCGACCCTTCTGGTGAAACAAAATATCCTCCAATAATACACGCCAAAACCAAAATTTTGTACCTCAAAATATAGATAGCACCCAACAAAATTGAGACACACAATAGAAAATAAATGCGCTTTTTGTTCATATCAATCAAATTTACAATTTGAAATAAAAAAATTTCAATTGAACGATAAAATAAATAAAAATCTTATTTATTTTATTATTGGCATTCAACTATACGTTTACAACACCCCAGATTTGCAGAATGTATTTAGAAAGTTTGGGGAATTTAGTTGGGATTGATGGGGTATTTTGCCCGTCCAGGGCAACAATAAATCAAAAAATCACAGAGACAACCATTCAAAAACTCCCCTATTTTATATTGAATTATAAATTCAATGTTTTTT
>CAZYBT010000133.1:0-4590 GCA_964645755.1 uncultured Rhizobium sp. | reverse complement strand
ATATACTTGGTTGCCAGACGCAATGGCCGGTCCAACGCCTGTTTCTGCTTTGATACATGCTGCAACCATGGTTACTGCGGGTGTTTATTTGGTTGTTCGTTGCGAAGCTTTGTTTTATCTATCCCCAATTACAAACAACGTGATAATGTATGTTGGTCTCGCAACATCTTTATTGGCGGCTTTAATAGGGTTGAAACAGAATGATATTAAAAAAGTGTTGGCTTACAGTACTGTGAGTCAATTAGGATTGATGTTTGTTGCTTTAGGATGTGGTGCTTACACAGCTGCAATGTTCCATTTGGCAACACACGCATTTTTTAAAGCCTTGTTATTTTTAGGTTCAGGAAGTGTAATTCATGCCATGCATCACGAACAAGATATTCGTCAAATGGGTGGATTAAAAGCCAAGATGCCAATTACATATTTTACATTTTTAATTGGAACACTTGCAATTACTGGATTCCCATTTCTTTCTGGGTTTTTCTCGAAAGATGAAATATTAATCTCAGCCTTTGAGCATAATAAATTGGTTTATGTATTGTCTGTAATAAGTGCTGCAATTACAGGATTATACATGTTTAGAATGTTTTTTACAACATTCCATGGTACATACCGGAATCATCATCATTCCTACGATAAAGTTCATGAATCACCATGGCAAATGTCGTTACCATTGATGGTACTTGCCGTATTGTCTATACTTGGTGGTGCTTTAAATCTTCCTACATATTTAGGAGAAGGCATTTCTCACGGATTATCTCATTGGTTGGCCCCAATATTGCCTATGGCTGAAAACCATTCAGAGATTTCTCATACCACAGAATTTTTATTACTTGGAGTGGCTGTCTTTGTTTTCATATTTGCATTTATATACACCAGACATAATTACATATCTAAGAATCGAGTTCCTGAAGCAGATAGCGAAACTCCATCAACTGGTAGAGTTTTGTCAAACAAATTTTATGTTGATGAATTATATCAATTTATCATTGTTACTCCGTTGGAATGGTTATCGGATTTTACAGATAAAGTAATAGACTCAAAGCTTGTTGCTGGTTTTATATCACTACTATCGCTGAGCTTGCAAAAAGTCTCAAATTTGAATAAGCGCATTCAAAATGGAAATATTGAGTATTATTTGACGTTTATGGTAATCGCATTGGCGTTGTTTTTAGGATTTAATTTATTATTTTAACGTGGAAATTATTATTTTACCTCTGATTTTATCAGTTTTTGCTTCCATAATGGGATCGAAAATGAATAAATTGGTTTGGGGAGTATTGTCGATGCTCACCTTAGTGGCGATGGTGTGGGTTAAAAATCGCTCAAACATTCATAACGATGGAATCTGGCATACTGTATATGACATGCCATGGTTTTCAAGTGGGATACATTTCACGCTGGGTATTGATGGCATTTCTGGTTTGTTGTTGCTGTTAACCAATATTTTGGCTCCAATAATCATTTTTTCAATTCAAAATCAATCTCAAAAATCATTACTTCCATTAATTCTGTTTATGCAAGCAGCTTTAAATGGTGTTTTTATGGCTAAGGATGGTTTAATGTTTTATATTTTTTGGGAATTAGCTTTAATTCCAATCTATTTTATCTGTTTGTTATATTCAACAAACGACAGATTCAAAACGACTATAAGATTTTTCATTTACACGTTTATAGGAAGTTTGGCAATGCTTGCATCCTTGATCTACTTATATCTGAAAACCGAGAATCATTCATTTGCATATGATGAACTACTAAACGTTCAACTCAACCATACTGAATCAATTTGGGTAGGTGCTGGTTTTCTGTTTGCATTTGCGGTAAAAATTCCAATTTTTCCATTTCACTCATGGCAAGCGAATACATACACATTTGCACCCGCACAAGGGTCAATGCTTTTATCGGGTATCATGCTAAAAATGGGATTGTATGGTTTATTGCGTTGGTATATGCCAATTGCTGCTGAAAGTATTTCTTTCTATCAGCCAATCATTATTTCACTTTCTGTGATTGGTGTCATTTACGGTGCAATGATTGCATTACGACAAAATGACATGAAAAGGTTAATCGCTTTTTCGTCGTTATCGCACGTTGGTTTAATTGCAGCTGGTTTCTTTACCTTATCCGAAATAGGAATTCAAGGTGGTATTTTACAAATGTTTGTTCATGGAATAAATGTTGTAGCATTGTTTTATGTTGTTGAAATATTGGAAAAACATGCAGGTTCAAGAGAACTTTCTTCATTAGGCGGAATCGCAAAATACAATAGATTGTTTGCTGCTTTGTATTTGATTATCGTTTTAGGAACAACAGCTGTTCCTTTTACGAATGGTTTCCCTGGCGAGTTTATGTTATTGAAGGGTGTTTTTGATTACAATACAATCACGGGTGTTTTTGCTGCTATTACAATTATATTGTGCGCAGTTTACATGTTGAGAATGTACCAATTTTCAATGTTGGGCGAAACTAAAGGAGATTTTAAACCCATTGGAATATCTCAAGTTTGGCCTTTGATTCTGCTTGTAGCTTTGATCATTATCATTGGAATTTCTCCAATGCTCATCCTAGATAAAATTAGTCCAGCTGTACAAAAAATCATGTTAGAAATTTCAAATTCGAAAGGAGTGTTGTCGTGATAGGCATATTCATTACATTTATCGGTGCTATTTTGGTTTTGTTTGCAGGATTGAACAAACAAGAATCAGCACTTAAAAATATTGCTGCATTGTTTTTAATCACTGCATCTGCATTGGCATTGCTCGAATCTCTTGATTTTTTGAATTTCTCAGTTCTTTCAAATTGGGCTCCAAAATCAATGTTGAATTTTGATAACGGAGATTTGATGTTTGTGAGCTTACTGGCTGGTATAACCGCTGCAATTATTGCCATTTTCCCTTCTTCAAATCACAAAGGTTCAGATAAACTCGGTCTCATGATGTTGAGTTTAAATGGAGCTTTCATGATGGTAGGAGCAGACAATTTAGTGATGTTGTTTTTGGGAATTGAAGTTCTTTCCATCCCACTTTATGTATTGGCAGGTAGCGATAAAATGAATTTAAGAAGCAATGAAGCTGCAATCAAATACTTCTTGATGGGTGCCTTTTCAACTGCGATTTTCTTATTGGGATGCGCATTTATTTATGGAGGGACATCTACTTTGTCTTTGTCCGAAATAGAGGTTAGAATGTCGATTGTGGGTCATTTTGCTGAATTTCCCGCATTGGTAAAGGCTGGAGTTTTGTTAATGTCTACCGGATTATTATTTAAAGTTTCTGCTTTTCCGTTTCATTTTTGGGCACCAGACGTTTATGAGGGAAGTCCCAATAAAATTACAACTTTTATGGCAGTAGTGGTGAAAATTGCAGGCTTTGTTGCATTTGCAAACTTTCTTCATGCATTTAATGCCTTGTCAGCTTGGTCTAATCAATGGGTGATTGTGCTTTCAGTTTCAACAATTTTATTTGGAAATATCGCTGCAATGACTCAAAGGAATGTTAAAAGAACCTTAGCTTATAGTAGTATTGCGCATGCTGGTTATTTATTGTTGTTTTTAATTACACCAATGCAAGGAAATATGTGGGTTTTGTTTGCTTATGCCGTATCATATGCACTTTCGACAACTGTTTTATTTTATTTTAACGATAAATTTTCAGCAAATGGGGAATATGGTTTTGAAATGTTTACAGGATTGTTTATATCAAATAAATCAGCAGCAATTTTAATAACAGTTGCTCTGTTTTCAATCGCAGGTATCCCTATAACAGTAGGATTTACTGCTAAATATTATTTGTTTACAAGTGCATTTGATGTTTCACCTTTGGCTGTTTGTATTGCTCTTGTTGGATCTGCAATCAGTATTATGTACTATTTTAAAGGTTTCAAAGGCATTTACACTGAAACTGAATCAAACAATGTTGCACAATCAACATCTGTACATTGGGTTGTTTATTTTATGGTTATTCTTTCAATTGTACTGGGAATGTTCCCTTACTTATTTGAACGTTGTTTTTAATTGAATCAGTCGAATTAAAATTTTTATAAAAAAGCCTCATTTATGAGGCTTTTTTTAAAATCTAAATCCGATCCTAAATGTAATTGCTCCCAATGGATTCAATAAACTGAATTTATCGTTAAATGCCAAACCTAACATGGCATATGAATCCATATCCTCGCCATAAACATATCCCATCCCCAAAATTGGTACTTTATACCATTCTCTTTTATAGAATGGTAACGTTAGTCCATTCTGTAAACGGTATTCTCCATGTAGGAAAAATGCATTTACCGGAACTCTCACAAAGACATTGGTTCCGTAAGTCGTAAAAATAGAACTCACTCCGGAATATACTGCACCGAAAACTCCTGCACATACATAAATTCTTTCATTGTAATGTAGTCCTGTATATGGATTCGCCTCTAAAGTTAAACTGTATGAAATAGGATCGAACATCATATCTATCCCATGAATGCTAAAATCTGAATAGGCTTTCTTTTCGGAATAATCGTCTTTAAACGACTGAATTTCTTTTGTTTGTCTCCTGTTCGAATCTAAACCCTCATATTGTGCCATTAATTTAAAGCAACATATGC
>CAZYBT010000132.1:4441-4917 GCA_964645755.1 uncultured Rhizobium sp. | reverse complement strand
AAATATTCCGACGCCGAAGACTATCACCAAAACTACTTCGAAAACAATCCAAACCAACCTTACTGCATTTATGTGGTGGGTGAGAAGGTGAAGAAGTATGAGGAGGGTTTTAAAAAAAGGTGAAAGGATTAGAGGGATAAAAAGATTATAGGTAAGATTATGAAGGTTTATAAAGGTTTATGAGGGTTTATGAAGGTTTAAGGAGATTAAAGCAATGAACGTATACCACCCCTTAAAACTGTCAACCTTTTTTAGATTAAAACATTCCAATAATCAAATAACCTATTAATCTAATAATCTCTTCCTACAACCCCCGTAACTGCCAATTGAGTATCGAGACCCCGGTGCCGAAGAGGATTCCGGTAATGACGTCAGAAGGGTAGTGCTTGCCAGCCATGATTCTGAAGGTGGCCGTTGTGAGGGCCAATATGCCCGCGCTTGCAGCGGTGTATTTGATGGCGGTCGACTGGGTATTC
>CAZYBT010000132.1:0-4431 GCA_964645755.1 uncultured Rhizobium sp. | reverse complement strand
GTTGCCGCCGATGCCGTGATGGCACTGTGACCGCTGAAAAATGAATAATTGTCGTCTTTGTTGCCAAGATTCTTGTATTCCGCACTGTTCGTGTAAGGCCTGCTTCGTTGTACCAGAATTTTGACCAATTGAACCGAGTTTCCTGTCATCCAAAGGCTTTGTGCCAATTGATTCATGTATCCATATCTGTCGCTTTTGGGCATCAACAATGTAATTGCTGCAGAAGCGGCAACAGTGGCACCCGCAGTGAAGTCTGCAGCATGCGCGATGTTTGAGTTTAATTGATAAATCGCCAATTTGTCGATCGGCGAAACTTCCCATTTGTGCGGTACTGCGTTTAACTTTTGAGTGAGTACCAAATCGGTTGCACTAAACACCAACATCCCCCCGTAAAAAAAACCATCATATGGTTGCTTGAATAGATTTTGTTGGGCTTTTACATCATTTATGTTCAAAAAATTAATGCACATTATCAATAGTGTCACTTTTACACTTTTCAAATGGTTGTTTTTCATTAAGTTGTTGATATTGTTTGATATATGCATTTTTTTGTTTGGATCAATGTTTCAAATATATGAAAGTTTGATGTGCGTAAGTAACCAAGTTAAAAAACTGTTTAAAATAGGCCTTTCCCCGTAATGAAATGGTAACTTTGCGGTATCAATCATTTACGAAAAAATAAAGTATGAGTAACGAAGCATTGATTGCTGACATTAAGTCGCATGCAAAGCAAGTTTTTGAAAACTTAACAACCGACGAGCTTATTGAAAAAGCTCTTGAAAGAAATGAAGGTATTATTACCGACAAAGGTGCTTTAGCTGCCGACACTGGTGAGTTTACCGGAAGAAGTCCCAAAGACAAATTCTTAGTAAAAGACGAGAAATCTGCCGACACCGCATGGTGGGGGCCTGTAAACCAACCGTTTGAACCTGAAAAGTTTGATGCTTTGTTGAACAAAGTGGTGAATCACTTGGGCAATAAAGAAATTTTTGTACGTCATGCTTATGCATGTGCTGATCCTGAATACCGCCTAAATATTCAAGTAGTAACAGAAAGTGCATACCAAAATTTGTTTGCGAAGAATTTGTTTTTGCGTCCAACTGCAACCGAAATTGCAACACAACCAACAGAATGGTTGATCATTGCGTCTCCATCTTTTAGAGCAAATCCTGAGGTTGATGGAACACGTCAGCACAACTTCACCATTGTGAGTTTGTCTAGAAAAATTATTTTAATTGGTGGAAGCGGTTACACCGGTGAAATCAAAAAAGGTATTTTCTCAGTGTTGAACTACATTCTTCCTCAAGAAAGAAATGTATTGAGCATGCACTGCTCTGCAAATATTGGTGAGAAAGGCGATACCGCTGTTTTCTTCGGATTGAGCGGAACTGGTAAAACCACTTTGAGCGCTGATCCTAACCGTAAATTAATCGGTGACGATGAACACGGTTGGTCAGATAACGCTGTTTTCAACTTTGAAGGCGGTTGCTATGCGAAATGTGTAAACTTAACTGAAGAGAAAGAACCTCAAATATGGAACGCCATCAAACGCGGTGCTTTGGTTGAAAACGTTCGTTTCTTTGAAGGGACAAATACTCCGGATTACGACAATATTTCTGTAACAGAAAATACCCGTGTTGCTTATCCGATCGAATATATCGACAATATTGCGGTACCTTCAGTGGGTGATGCTCCTAAAAATATTTTCTTCTTAACAGCCGATGCTTTCGGTGTATTGCCTCCAATTTCTAAATTAACTCCAGGTCAAGCAATGTACCAATTCATCAGCGGTTATACGGCTAAAGTTGCAGGTACAGAAGCTGGTGTTACCGAGCCACAAGCGACATTCTCGGCTTTTTTGGTTAAGTTTTCTTTCCATTGCATCCTGCGAAATATGCAAAAATGTTGGGTGAAAAATTGTCTGCAAATCCAGATGTTAACGTTTGGTTGATCAACACTGGTTGGACAGGTGGTCCTTATGGTGTTGGTAGTCGCATGAAATTGTCTTACACCAGAGCCATGATTACTGCTGCTTTGGAGGGACAATTAAACGGTTCGTTCACCAATCACCCTGTATTTGGAATGGCTATGCCTGATGCTTGCCCTAACGTTCCTTCAGAATTGTTACATCCGCGCAACACTTGGGCTGATGGTGCTGAGTATGATGCTCAATGTCAAAAGCTTGCGAAATTGTTCAATGATAATTTCCAAAAATTTGCCGACGGTGCTTCCGATGAAATCAAAGCTGCCGCTCCTAAAATGGCAACTGCTTAAATCAAACAACAATAACAACTATATAAATTGGACGCCCTCGGGCGTCCTTTTTGTTTAAAGTTGACAGTTTAGAGTTTAAGGTTCCCATTAATCTTTCTAATCCCCCCTAATCTTTCTAACCGCTCTAATCCTTTCTAATCCTTTTTTTATTTAAAGTTGAAAGTTTAGAGTTTAAGGTTCCCCTAATCTTTCTAATCCCCCCTAATCTTTCTAACCGCTCTAATCCTTTATAATCCTTTTTCTTTATCTTTGCGTTTTATTTATGTCACTCACATCTCAAGAAATTAAAGCCAAGTTTTTAGCTTTCTTTGAAAGTAAAAATCACCGTATTGTTCCATCTGCGCCAATTGTTGTTAAAGGCGATCCTACATTGATGTTTACCAATGCCGGAATGAATCAATTCAAAGATTACTTTTTAGGAAATGCTGTGGCCACCAATAAACGCGTTGCAAATAGTCAAAAATGCCTTCGTGTGAGTGGAAAACACAATGATTTGGATGAAGTTGGTCACGATCATTATCACCACACCATGTTTGAAATGCTTGGAAACTGGAGCTTTGGCGATTATTTCAAAGCCGATGCCATTTCTTGGGCGTGGGAACTTCTTACCGAAGTTTATGGCTTGCCAAAAGACCGTTTGTATGTAACAGTTTTTGAAGGTGATACCGCTCAAAATATCCCTTTTGATCAAGAAGCTTTCGATATTTGGGCCCAACGAGTTGATGCTTCTAAAATCATCAACGGAAATAAAAAGGACAATTTCTGGGAAATGGGCGACACTGGACCATGTGGTCCTTGCACCGAAATTCATTTCGATATGCGTTCAGATGAAGAACGTGCAAAAATAGACGGTGCCACCCTTGTGAATAAAGACAATCCAGAAGTCATTGAAATTTGGAACAACGTATTCATGGAGTTTAACCGAATGTCTGATGGATCTTTGGTGAAATTGCCAGCGCAGCACGTTGATACCGGAATGGGATTTGAGCGTTTGGTTCGCGTCATACAAGGCAAATCGTCGAATTACGATACCGATATTTTCCAATTTATCATACAAAAAACAGCCACCTTGTGCAACAAAAAATATGGCGATAATGAAGATCAAGACATTGCTTTCAGAGTCATTGCAGATCATATTAGGGCGGTGAGTTTGTGCATTGCCGATGGGCAGTTGCCGGCAAATAACGGTGCTGGATACGTGGTGAGAAGAATTCTTCGGAGAGCGGTTCGATACGGTTACAGTTATCTTGGATTTACAGAACCTTTCTTGTTTGAATTACTTGAAGATTTGGCCAATTATTTTGCAAATTCTTTCCCTGAATTGTTGAGCCAATTGGCATTTATTCAACGTGTTATCAAAGAAGAAGAATTATCGTTTTTCCGCACATTGAGTACAGGAATGCAAAAAATAAACGTTTATTTTAACGAAAATCCAAACAAAGGAATTTCTGGAGAAATGGCGTTTGAACTATATGATACCTACGGATTTCCAATCGATTTAACGGAGGTCATTGCAAGAGAAAAGAAAGTAAGCATTGATATAGAAGGGTTTGAAGCTGCTTTAAATGAACAAAAGCAAAGAAGTAAAGCAGATGCCCAAAAAGAAACTGGGGACTGGAATTACGCACACGAAGGATTAGAAGAGGGTTTTGTAGGATACGATAAAACATCGTGCGATACGCTTATTTCGAGGTTTAGGTCGGTGTCCCTCAAAGGAAAAAATCTCACACAAATTGTACTTGCCGATGCGCCTTTCTATGCGGAAAGTGGTGGACAGGTTGGTGATACTGGTGTGTTGGTGGGTGAAGACGGTGAGAAAATTGACATTATCGATACCAGCAAAGAAAATAAATTGCATATTTTGGTAACCGCTCAAACAATTAAAAATCCTACACAATTGTTTAAGGCTATGGTGAATGAAAAGCGTCGTTTGAAAATATCGGCCAATCATAGTGCTACACATTTGATGCACAGTGCTTTACAAAGAGTTTTGGGCACGCATGTGGCTCAAAAAGGTAGTTTGGTGAACGATGAGAGTTTGAGGTTTGACTTTTCTCATTTTGGTAAAATGTCGGATGAGGAATTGACTGCCGTTGAAACCATGGTGAATGAAAAAATTCAAGAAGGGATTTCTTTGATCGAGCACAGAAACATTCC
>CAZYBT010000131.1:0-5038 GCA_964645755.1 uncultured Rhizobium sp. | reverse complement strand
TTCTACTTCACCTCCAAAGTCGGCGTGACCAGGGGTATCGATAATATTGATTTTAGTTCCTTTCCAGTTTACACTTACATTTTTCGCGAGAATGGTAATACCACGTTCTCTTTCTAAGTCGTTGTTGTCGAGAATTAATTCTCCAACTTCTTGATTATCACGAAAAAGTTGGGCTTGGTGAAGCATTTTGTCAACCAAAGTAGTTTTACCGTGGTCAACGTGTGCAATGATTGCAATGTTGCGCAGTGAAGACATGTTAAATTTTAAAAATTGCGCAAATTTCGTGAATTTAAACCGAAACTCAACGTTTTTTACAAATAATAATGGAAAAACTACAAAGAAATAAAAGTTTCGTTATACTTGTAAGTACCATGACAATCATCCCTTTCCGTTATTTGTTTGCGTTATTGCCAGCGTTGTCGGCAATGGTTTCATTTGCATATTCTGGGTTCGCAGCTTGGACAACCGTTATATTCGTTTTTGGATTTATTCCACTGCTTGAACTAATACTTGGTTCTGGTGGTAAGTTTGGACAAGACGATCAACGCGAAAATTTAAGTAATCAATCTAGTTATGATTTGATGCTTTACCTGGTTGTCCCCGTGCATTTTTTGTTGATTTTTATGTTTTTCAAAAACGCACAATCTAGCGTTGATGCGGGTGCGTTTACATTTTTTGGCAGGGCTTTTGCCATGGGAATTTTATGCGGTTCTTTTGGTATCAATGTAGCCCATGAATTGGGACATCGCCAAAATAAATTCGATCAGTTTTTGGCTAAGATGTTGTTGCTGAGCTCTTTGTATATGCACTTTTTTATTGAACATAATCGTGGACATCACAAGTATGTTGGAACTCCCGAAGATCCATCTTCAGGAAGAAAAAATGAAACAGTGTATACATTTTGGTTTCGGTCCATGTTTTTTGTGTGGGTTTCTGCTTGGAATCTTGAATTTGAAAGATTGAAGCGTTTGAACAAAGCCAAATTCCATTTTACCAATCAAATGTTGCAGTTTCAAATGATTCAAGTGCTAGCAGTTATTGGAGTTGATTATTTTGGGGGACATCAGGCTGCGCTTCAATTTGTTTTGGCTGCCTTTATTGGAGCTTTGCTACTTGAAACCATCAATTATATTGAACATTATGGGTTAACCCGTAAAAAGCTCGAAAATGGGATGTATGAAATCGTTACAGAAAAGCATTCATGGAATTCCAATCACATTATTGGTCGATTGTTACTTTTTGAATTATCGAGACATTCAGACCATCATGCAAAAACCACAAAAAAATACCAAGAATTAAGAAGTATTGAAGAAGCTCCTCAAATGCCTACTGGTTATCCAGGAATGATGGTGTTGAGTTTATTTGCACCTCTGTGGTTTTTTGTGATGAACCGCAGAATTGCAAAAGATTCTTAAATGATTTTTTGCATCCACACCAAATCCAACCAACGGTCAAATTTGTATCCAACTTCATTCATTCTGCCAACAACCGCGAACCCAAATTTTTCATGAAATTGGATGCTTTTTGCATTGTTGGCATCAATACCTCCAATGAGAGAATGAATGTGATTCTCTTTCGCAATGCTAATTAATTGATTCATTAACAATGTTCCAATTCCATTGAATAAATGTTTGGGATTCAAATAGATCGAGTGTTCCATGCTAAAGCGATACCCAACTTTAGGTCTGAAAAGAGAGTAGCTCGCGTAACCTAATATTTCGTTTTTTTGTAGTGCAATGATTACCGGGTATCCACTTTTTTGCTGACTCTCGAACCATTCTTCCTGTTTTTGAAGGGTTCTCGGTTCAATGTCATAAATACACGTATCGTTTAGGATGTAATGATTGACAATTTCCAAAATTTGAGGCAAGTGATTTGTTGTCGCAAACTTGATTTCAATCTCCATACCGCGAAGGTAAACAAAATCAGCATCATTTTTTCTTACCTTTGCAGTTCCTATGTACGAATCGGAAATTGCCAAACGAAAAACCTTTGCTATCATTTCGCATCCAGATGCCGGTAAAACAACCCTCACAGAAAAGTTTCTACTTTTTGGGGGACAAATTCAGACAGCCGGTGCAGTAAAGTCCAATAAAATCACCAAAACAGCGGCTTCCGATTTTATGGAAATTGAAAAACAAAGGGGTATATCCGTGGCAACTTCTGTAATGACATTCCCGTACAAAGAAAAATGGGTGAATATCCTTGATACGCCGGGTCACAAAGATTTCGCAGAAGATACATACCGCACGCTTACAGCCGTGGATAGTGTGATTTTAGTCATTGACTGCGTAAAAGGGGTTGAGGAACAAACGGAAAGATTGATGGAAGTTTGCAGGATGAGGAAAACGCCCGTGATTGTTTTCATCAATAAAATGGATCGTGATGGTAAAGATCCTTTTGATTTGTTAGATGAGCTTGAAGAAAAACTCAACATTGGTGTGCATCCATTGAGTTGGCCAATTAACGGAGGTCGAGATTTCAAAGGCGTATACTTGATTCACAATCAATCTCTAAATTTATTTGAAAGCAATAAAACAAAAAAAGCAGACGATATCATTAAAATAGAAGGAGTGAATGATGCTAAATTAGATGAATTACTGAATTCTAAAGACGTTTCAAAACTCAGAGACGACGTAGAACTAATTGAAGGTGTATATGGCAATTTGGATATGGACTATTACTTAGATGCTCAGATTGCACCTGTATTTTTTGGTTCTGCCTTGAATAACTTCGGGATTCAAGAATTGCTTGATACATTTGTAGACATTGCGCCAAATCCTTTGCCGAGGCCAACGTCCCTCAGGGAAGTGGAACCAAATGAAAATAAGTTCTCTGGATTTATTTTTAAAATTCACGCCAATTTAGATCCAAAACACCGAGACAGAATCGCATTTTTGAGGGTTTGTTCTGGAAAATTTGAGCGGAATAAAAACTATAAGCACGTTCGATTAGAAAAACAATTCAAGTTTGCAAATCCTTATTTGTTTTTAGCACAGTCTAAAGAGGTCATGAATGATGCTTACCCTGGTGATGTAGTTGGCTTATATGACACTGGGAACTTTAAAATTGGTGATACCCTCACTGAAGGTGAAAATTTCACTTATAAAGGAATTCCAAGTTTTTCTCCAGAGATTTTCAAGGAACTTATCAACTTAGACCCAATGAAAAGTAAACAGTTGGAAAAGGGTATTCAACAGCTTACTGATGAGGGACTTGCGTCGTTATTTGTTCAAGAACCTGGAAGTAGAAAATATGTTGGAACAGTTGGAGAACTTCAATTTGAAGTGTTGCAATATCGTTTAGAACACGAGTACAATGCGAAATGTAGATTTGAACCGAGAGTGATTCACAAAGCTTGTTGGATGACCGGCCCTGAATCAGATCTCAAGGATTTTATGAAATACCGTCAACAAAACATTGCTTACGACAAAGACCAAAGGCCTGTATTTTTAGCTGAAACTGCCTTTATTCTCAGAACAGCAATTGATAAATATCCGGAAATTCAATTTCACACCACGAGTGAACACTAGCGGTTGTTTTAAATTCTGTACATATAACCAACCCCGAAGACCCAGCTGTTTTGCCATGCAGAAGCGCCTGGCTTCACCAAATCTTTATCGAAAATCGAAATCAACGTGTAGTTGAAGTTAAAATGTTTTGTGATTTTTGCAACGATACTCAAATCAATACGGCTATCCAATAATGGTTGTGAAGCTTGATAAGGTAAAAATCCCAAATAGTTGAATTTTGCAAGTATAACTTTATTGGCATCCAAATATCGAGTTGCACCCATTTGAAGCTGCATTCCGAATTCATTGTCGACGTATTTTCCTTTTTGTACCCTAGCAATGACTTCCTCTTGTCTGGTTTCATAAAGTTGTTGGTTAATGAGATAGGTTTGTTTAAGCGTTACATAACCCAAACGCACATAATAATCTTGGCCAAATTTATTTTCAGTTCCAATGGCAAGTTGTGTTTGACCTTGACTTAAAAAGCTAGTGGTGAGCGTTCTCACTTCGCGACCAATGGCATCTTTACTATAAACATAACCTGGTAGCAATTGAGTTTGAAAATTTAATCCACCATAAATAGATAGGGATGGATACTCGGGAAATTCGTGACCGAATTTGCTATCTAAGAAGAAGTTATCGATATTTTTTCGAGTGCTCCAAAACCCAGTGCCAAAAATATCACTTTGACGATTTGCAATAACCCCAAGATTGACTTTCAATGAGTTATCCCAGCTCATTTTATCTTTTTTGAGATTTGCAAATGCATTGATCATACCTGTAAGCGTGATGTTATTCGAAGCTCCGCTAGACCAGTTCGGAGAAGAATTGGCAAGTGAGAAATTTAATTTAAAGTCGGCACCATAGAACCAAGTACGTTTAATTGAACTATCTTTTTGGATGGTACTTTGCGTAGGAGTGGGTTCCGAAGCGGGAACAACTGCAGATAGTGCCGAAAAGATTAAGGGTTGCCACATTTAAGCTACAAAATTGTAGATAAAAAATGATAAATCGGAGTTTTGCTTTCCACAAATGTGAATAGCAAAAAAAAAACCGCCTTTTGGCGGTTTTTTCACTATAATAAGGGATGTATTATGCTTTTAAAACCTTTTCTACAATTTCAGCAGCTTCTTGAAGTGCAATTGCAGAATAAACTTTCAAACCACTTTCGTCGATAATTCTCTTTGCTTCTTCAGCATTGGTACCTTGCAAACGAACAATAATTGGAATTTGAACATCACCAATTTTACGGTAAGCCTCAACAACACCATTCGCAACCCTGTCGCAACGAACAATACCTCCAAAAATGTTGATCAAAATGGCTTTCACATTGGGATCGCTCATGATGATACGGAAACCAGCTTCAACAGTTTCAGCGTTTGCTGTTCCCCCAACTTCTAAGAAGTTGGCAGGTTCACCACCACTTAGTTTGATAATGTCCATTGTAGCCATAGCCAAACCAGCTCCGTTCACCATGCAACCTACGTTACCATCTAATTTTACGTAGTTAAGGTTGAATTTACCAG
>CAZYBT010000130.1:0-5109 GCA_964645755.1 uncultured Rhizobium sp. | reverse complement strand
GTTTTTCATCGATCTTCACGTATTATTTTTGGAACATCTATGTCAGGAAAATCAACTACCGAAAAAGAAACCCCTCTGATGAAGCAATACAATCAGATAAAAGCTCAATATCCTGGGGCAATTTTGCTTTTTAGGGTAGGTGATTTTTATGAAACATTCAGTGAAGACGCCAAAGTTGCGAGCAAGGTTTTGGGAATTATTCTCACCAAAAGAAGCAATGGCTCAGCTTCTGAAATGGAATTGGCAGGATTTCCACATCACTCTCTCGACACCTACTTACCAAAATTGGTAAAAGCAGGTTACAGAGTTGCCGTTTGTGACCAATTGGAAGACCCCAAAGCCACAAAAACCATTGTAAAACGAGGCGTTACCGAACTTGTAACTCCTGGCGTAAGCTATAACGATAAAGTTCTGGAGTCGAAAGAAAGCAACTACCTGGCGTCCCTCATGAAAATCAACGATGTTTGGGGATTGTCGCTGCTCGATATTTCAACTGGAGATTTTCAATGCACACAAGGCGACACCATGTTTGTGCAGAAGATGCTCAGTGGATTCAAGCCTTCGGAATGGATTTTACCAAAAAAAATCAGTCAAGAAGCGTTTCAAACCTTTGGCAAACCGTCGTCATTTCAATATTTGGAAGATTGGGTGTACCAATTGGAATATTGTGAGGAAAAACTCAACCGTCAGTTCAACACAAAATCTCTTAAAGGATTTGGAATAGCAGATTTGCACAGTGCAATTTTATCGGCTGGTGCTGCCCTTCAATATCTTGAAAATACACATCATACAAATACGGGACATATTCAAAAAATCTCTCGATTGGATGAAAGCGCCTTTGTTTGGCTCGATGGATTTACCATCAGAAACCTCGAATTGGTGAGACCCATTTATCCAGAAGGAAAAAGCCTAATGGAGGTCATTGACTACACTGCAACACCCATGGGTGCGAGACTTTTGCGCAATTGGGTGCTGCTTCCATTGAAAAACAAAGTAGCCATAGATCAGCGTCTCAACTTGGTTGAAACCTTCACAAAAAATCAAGTTTTGTTGGTTCATAGTGCAAACAAACTGAAAGATATCGGAGATTTACAAAGATTGATTTCTAAAGTAGCCCTTAAAAGGGTGAATCCCAAGGAGTTGCTGCATTTAAGTCGCTCATTGGAAGCAGTGACCAATCTCAAGGAAAATTTCCTGGAATCAGGATTCCCGGCATTGGCAGAGGCTGCCAGAAAAATTTCTGAACACAGTTCAATTCGTCATCTCATCGACACCCAGATTTCTGAAGACGCACCTATGGTTGTGAGCAAAGGCGGCGTGTTTTTATCGTCAGTTCATCCAGAATTGGAAGAATTAAGAGATTTAACTTCAAATGGAAAGGGAAAATTGGTTGAAATACAACAACGAGAAAGCGAGGAAACCGGAATTCCATCCTTAAAAATTGGATTTAACAACGTTTTTGGATATTATTTGGAGGTAACCAACGTTCACAAAGACAAGGTTCCTGAAAGATGGATTAGAAAACAAACTTTGAGCAACGCTGAAAGGTATATCACGCCAGAACTAAAAACGTACGAAGAGAAAATATTGTCGGCCGAAGATAAATCGTTGGCTTTGGAAGCGCAGTTGTGGGAAAGTTTGATCGACAATTTATCGGCCATGGTTCATCCAATTCAAAACGACGCGGCAATGGTGGCGGAATGGGATGTTTTGGTGGGTTTTGCTCAATTGGCTACCGATCGCAATTACTGTAAGCCTTTGGTTCACGAGGGACTTGAGCTTGAATTGAAAAATAGCAGGCACCCTGTGATCGAAAGCCAGATGCCTCCAGATCAAAGTTATATACCAAACGACATATCCCTGAATAATTCCGACCAACGCATGGTTATTTTGACAGGTCCAAACATGAGTGGTAAAAGTGCAATCTTGCGTCAAACTGCCTTATCGGTGTTGTTGGCCCAAATTGGTTGTTTTGTGCCATGTAGCAAAGCTGAAATTGGATTGGTTGATAAAATTTACACCCGAGTTGGAGCCTCCGATAACATTAGTTTGGGCGAAAGTACATTCATGGTTGAAATGAGTGAAACTGCCAGTATTTTGAACAATATTAGCGAGAGAAGTTTGGTTCTATTGGATGAAATTGGACGAGGGACCAGCACCTACGATGGTGTGAGCTTGGCTTGGAGTATCGCTGAATTCTTACAAAGCCATCCACTAAAGCCCAAAACTTTATTTGCCACACATTACCATGAATTGAATGAATTGGAACAAAAAGCCGAGGGCATTAGAAATTTCCATATTGAGATAAAGGAACAAGCCAATACCATTATTTTCCTCAGGAAATTAAAACGAGGCGGCAGTGAACATAGTTTTGGTATTCACGTGGCTCAATTGGCAGGAATTCCGAATACCGTATTAATCAGGGCATCTGAAATATTGACATCATTAGAAAAGTCGAGAACCCAACAAAATCAGAGAAATTCTTTGAAAAACATGGAGACCAAACCGGTATATCAAATGAACATGTTCCAAACGGAAGATCCAGTTTTCAATGAATTAAAGAAAGCTCTCAATCAAATGGACATCAATTCAATTACTCCGGTAGAAGCTTTGCTAAAATTGCAAAAAATGAAACAAATTATACAGTGAATTTAAAGTTGAAAGTTTATCGTTTAAGGTTTGTACTACCAGAATTTTCCCATCTAATCCATCTAATCCTTCTAATCTTCATAAACCTTCATAAACCTTCATAAACCTTTTAAAAAGAATAATTCACTCCCAAAGCAGGCAAGAAAGGCAATTGGTCTACCCTTTCGTTTTTAATTCGGTCGAAATAGAAAATATTGTTGCGATCGTAAACATTTGTAACGCTTAAAATAGCATTGAACTCACGTTTATTTTTGAGTTTCCACACTCGTTTGATGGAAAAATCCAATCGATGGTAGTACGGTAAACGTCCCTCATTCAAACCCGCATATACAATGCCTAACTGTCCGTTTCCTTGGGTATAGTTCGATCCTATTCCGGCTGCAAAATCAAACTTTTCATAATAACCCTGGGTTTGAGTGAATGGAAACCCACTTCCAAAGTTCCAACGCAATGAGATTTCGGTCGGATTTTTTTTGTCGAATTCATAACTCACCATGGCGTTCGCATTGTGGCGGCGATCAAAAATTGGCTGATAGGTTTTGTAACCATCAAAACGGTTCACCCACGACAAAGAGTACACCATCCAAACATACCAACGTTTGTAGGCATATTTATAGGAGATATCACCACCATATGCATCACCCGATTCAACAATAAAATTTTGACGTAAGCGTTCAGGTTTATCTTGGTTAAATTCATCGTCTTCGAATAATTTATCGCGGTTAATATTGGTGATTTGAGGAAAATACTTTACAAATCCTTCCAAATTCAACGTTTGATATTTGGTAAGTTTATGATCAAATCCAACCACCAAATGATTTGCTGTTTGCAAACTGTGAGTGAGCGCTTTCCCATTAAACGATTTGGGTAAGTTGTTTGGGCCTGATAAAAAGCCATAAAACAAATTGACCACATCTCTATCGCTGATTGCCGATAGTAAATTTTGTGAATAGATACCGGCGGCAGCCTTGAAACCAGTTCTTGCACCAAGATTGTAACGCATTTGAATACGTGGTTCTAAACTTTGATTTCCGAGAGAGGCATAGTATTGTGCCCTCACTCCAAGATTTGCGATGAAGTTTTTACGTACAAATTTATAGTTCACAAAACCATTCATCTCAGTGGTACTTTCGTCTTGGGTAATTTTACGATTATTGGAATTTTGAAGTGTGAAAATGGTTCTGAATCCATTGATTTCGATACCCCATTTCAATTCATCTTTTTTGAAATTGTAAGAAAAATTCATCCCTAAATTAAATCCTCCAATACTGCTTGAACGGGGTTTCCCATCTGTTTCAACCTGCTTAATTCCATAGTCACTATATAAAAAATAACCATCAACACGGGTTTTTGCTTGTTCAGGAACTACCAAAAACTTCCCTCCGAATCCAATGGAATTCCATGCATATTGAGTTGAGCCTGGAAAATCGACATTGTCGTTATAATTAAATGCGTATAACTTGGTATATCCTCCGTTTGCCGAATTTGTACTAAATTTCACAAATAAATCGCCGAAGGTGTAAGGTAGTTTTGATGGATTTGCGTAAGGGTAAAAAATCTTTGAAGATTGCTTCAAATAAGAGTTCCGATAAGAAATTGCAAAACTCGAATTGTTTTCTCCAGCTTTAAACTTTTTCAATGGACCTTCAAGTAAGACTTTTGAAGAAAACGTATTCATACCCACCTTACCGCGGAGTCTGTTTCTATCGCCATCGCGGGTTTTCACATCCACCACTGCTGAAATTCTTCCACCATATTCGGCTCCAAAGCCTGCAGAATAAACATCCGTTGTTTGGATAAGGTCTGTTTCAAAAACACTAAATAAACCAATAGAGTGAAACGGGTTGTAAATGGTCATACCATCGAGCATCACTTTATTCATGATTGGTGATCCTCCGCGGATATATAATTGTCCGCCTTGATCTCCGCTAAAAACCACACCAGGTAAAATCTGTAAATATTGAATGATGTCTGGTTCAGCGCCCACTGCCGGCATTTTGGCCAATGTTTTGGCATCTACCGTTTGAACAGCTATTTGGGGATCTTTTGATTTTGCTTTTACATTAATTTCAACTTCTTCAATTTGTTGTAATTTAGAAAGATAAAAATCTTTTTTTGCAATGGCATTGGGATAAACATTTGCAATGAAATAACTGGTATCATAGCCATTGCCGAAACAAAAAACATTGTAACGACCAGGAGTAACATTTGTTACAGCATAAAAACCATCGGCATCAGTTGAGGCAGTGCGATTAATTTCGGCGATCCAAATATTTGCCCCCTGAACACGGTCTCCATTTTCACCATTGTACACAAATCCCCTAACCTCTCCATATTCAATTACTTCGCCTTTATTTTTAACGTTTTGTGCATGAATTTGTATCCCAAACAAACATGTCAAAACTGCCACAATCCACTTTTTCATATAAAGTTACGAAAATAAGCGAATATTCTGATAAT
>CAZYBT010000129.1:0-5341 GCA_964645755.1 uncultured Rhizobium sp. | reverse complement strand
ATATAATGGAATTTGAGCACTTTTTCCCATTGCTCCAATAAACAAGCACAAACTAATTGCTGTGAGCATGTATTGAGACGTTGAACCGTCGGCTATTTTCGGAAGCACAACTACATAATCCAAAGATTGGTATTGATGAAATATCAAAAACAATCCCATCAACAATCCTAAATCACCAATTCTGTTCATTACAAATGCCTTGCGTGCAGCCTTGCCATATTCTAAGTTTTTGTACCAAAAACCAATCAATAAGTATGAACACAATCCAACCCCTTCCCATCCAAAAAACAACATCATGAAGTTCGAGCCTAAAACCAAAACCAACATGTTGAATATGAACAAATTTAAATAAGCAAAAAATTTGTAGAAACCTTCATCCTCATGCATGTATGCAATAGAATATAAATGTATCAATGAACCTATACCGGTGATAATTAAGGTCATCATAACCGACAAACGATCCAACTCAAATGCAAAGTCAATGTGGAAATTACCAACATTGATAAATGTCATCAAGTTTAAAAAACTTTCGTTTGCAGGATTTATCCTTAAGTCGTTAAATACACCAAGTGCAACAACGAACGACGACAGAACAACAATTGTTCCCAACCACCCTACAATTGACTTTGGCAGAGATTTTCCAAAAATTCCATTTATTAGGAAACCTGCAAGAGGCATTCCTAAAATCAACGCTATGTTGTTCATTAATCTTTTAAGCTGTCTAAGAAACTCACATCAGTTTTTCGCGTATTGCGATAAACCATTACCAAAATTGCCAACCCTACGGCTGCTTCAGCAGCGGCAACTACCATAATAAAGAATACAAACATTTGTCCGTTTGCATCTTTATCGCCCATATATTCAGAAAATGCTGCAAAAAGTAAGTTTACTGCATTCAACATAAGTTCAATACACATTAACAATACGATTGCATTTCTTCTAAATAAAACTCCAAATAAACCAATACTAAAGAGTACACAACTCAAATATATGTAGTGACTTATGTCTAAATTTTGAAAAATATTAAGCATTGTGTTAATTTCAGTTGTTTTCTAGTATATCACTCTTTTCAGAATCTCTTTTACCTAATAATACCGCACCTACCATCGCTGCAATAAATAATATTCCAGAGAGTTCAAATGGTACCAAATATTCAGTCATTAGTACCCGACCAAGATTTTTCACCAAACCAATCTCTTGAGCGTTGCCTTTCATAATTGTAACACCCGCTTTTTGAAGCGATGCTGTTATTACAACCAACAATAAACCAGCAGAAATAGCTGCTGCCACACCCCATAGATTCGATTTTATTGGCTCCGATTCCTTACTCAAATTTAATAGCATTAACACAAATAGGAAAAGAACCATAATTGCACCTGCATAAACCATCAAATTTACGATAGCTAAAAATTGAGCATTCAAAAGTACGTAATGAGCAGAAATGCTGAAAAATGTCATGATTAATGCCAATACACTATGTACAGGATTCTTACTCGTTACTACATACAATGCACAAAGTATTGTAATAAACGATAAAATTAAAAATGGTAAAGGTAAATTTGTAATTTGCATTATTTCGATTCTTGATAATCCCACACTTGACGTTTACTCACATCGATTCTTGATTCAATTGGTTCAACGAGTTTATCCTTTCCATAAATAAATTCATTTCTACCAAAATTTGCATCTACGATTCTATCGGTTAAAAAAATTGCCTCCTTCGGACAAGCATCTTCGCACAATCCGCAAAAAATACAGCGCAACATGTTGATTTCATAGGTTGCCGCATATTTCTCTTCTCTGTACAGAGTTTCTTGTTCTTTAGTTCTCTCTGCAGCTACCATAGTTATGGCCTCAGCAGGACAAGCAACTGCACACAATCCACAAGCAGTGCATCTTTCTCTACCTTGTTCATCGCGTTTCAACACATGCTGTCCGCGATAAATTTGACTCATGGGTCTTTTTACTTCAGGATATTGAATGGTATTGCTCTTCTTAAAAAAATGTTTTAAGGTAATCCACATGCCACCAAAAACTGCTGGGAGATAAATTCTCTCCCAGAAGTTCATTTTTTTATTGACTACTTCTTTCGATCTTGACGTTAATCGCTCCATGCTTCCAATCTTTTTAGTCTTTTAAGTGCTTAACTTTTACTTTGTACTTTTTGCGTAATTCTCCCTTAACTTTGGTTGGTCTAACTTGAGTCGCCGGCATCATAGAAGTGTATGATCCATCATTTAATTGAAAAATGAACTGTGGCTCAGCAAGTTTACCATATTTAACAGTGAAGATATTGTCTTTTTTATCACCTTCGATAATTGTCAAAGGCAGATTATTAGAAGGATCTGCTTCTTGTACAACAAATACTCTGTCGATTTGGTTTGTTTTATCTTTGATGATTGCAGTTTTACCTTTTCCAGCTCCACCAGCTACAAAAATTGTTCCCTCTTTATCTTTGCTTGTTGGACATTTTACAGTAACTGCATATTTGATAACTTCTTTCTTTTTGTCAGATTTATCTGCAACTATTTTCTTTTCACGATCTGAAGACGCTTTAAGTTTACCTGTTTTTTCATCTTTTACTAAAAGTTTAATTTTCGCTTTTTTGTATGCATCTAAACTTTCTACTTTCACAGTTGCTGTGAAAGGTTTACTTAAACAAGTATCACCAGGAAATTTAAACTCCATAATTCCAGCCCAAATCAATCCTTCATTGCCTTTTAGCGATAATGGATGTCCGCTTTTTAGAATTTCCATGATGTCACTCGTTTTGCGGATGGTTACACATTTACCAGGAGTGGTTTTACACATTCTAATGTATTCACATTTATTCATTGTGATTGTCATACCAGCACCAACAGTTACTGTTGTATCTCGAGTACAAGTATCCCCTTTTACAACAGGCTTTGGAATTTCAACTGGTTTCGGTTTTTCAATGATTGTAATTTCTACACGACGATTTCTCGCTTTCATTGATGCATCACTTTCGTTTTTCTCACGGGGTTTTGCTCTTCCGAAATATTTTAATTCCATGAATGACTCTTCGATGTCTTTATCAACTAAATAATCAAAAACTCCATCAACTCGGTTTTCAGATAATTTCATGTTGTAATCATCATTACCAGTACTATCTGTGTGTCCTGTTAAAACCAAACGATATTCTTTGATTGATTTTAATCTCTCTACCAAAGCATCGAGTTTCTTTGATTCTTCTTTCTTTAAATCGTACTTGTTGTTGTCAAAATAAATTTGAACAGCTGGTGCAAGTTCCTTAGGAGCCGACTCTTTTGGTTCTGTAGTTTTCTTAGAACCAGTTTGAGTTTGAGCCGTTAACGTTGTGGCAATAATATTTAAACCAAATATCAATGCCCAAAAGAATATTTTTCTCATTATATCAATTTGCTGCGAAAATAATCCAAAATATGTTCTCTTTTACAGAATATTCCACAATCTTCTCACAAAATTTTTCCAAATCATAATTTTAATCTTAAATTGCCAACTATGAAGACAAAATTTCCCTTCAATTTCAGACATTTTTTAATGTTTATTTTGGGTGTGTTGCTAAACCCGACTATCTATTCCCAAATTGCTAAAACACAAGTAGTTCAACTAGAAGTTAAAATTATTAGCGATCAAATAAACCTATTTTGGCCAGCTGAATCATACACAGGAACATTCGATATTTATTCCAGAAACTTTGGAGAAACGAATTATACAAAAGTTATATCTTTATCGGGAAATACCAATAAATACACAGAAAAGTTAGGTATAACAAATAAAGAATATTTAGTTGCCAAGGTAAAATCAGGATCAACAGAGGCCCTTGGATATATTTATGCGGGAAATAAATATCAACCAACTTGGAAAAAAGGCGGCGTTATTTTACTTATTGACAGTTCTTATCAAGCAGCTTTGAAAACAGAAATTCAAACTTTGCAAACAGATTTGAAGAACTCCGGTTGGAATACTTATAAAATTTATGCAGGTCGTTCAGAAAAAGTAACTGCCATAAAATCTAAAATCCAAAAACTAATGGATGCAACTACCCCACGTCCAAAAACGCTTTATATCATCGGACATGTGCCAGTTCCTTATTCTGGATATTTTTCAACCAATGGAGATAGACCACCACCAGACGGACATGTTGAAGGTTCAGGAAACCACACAGGTGCTTGGCCTGCTGATTGTTATTATGGCGATTTTGAAGGTATTTGGTCAGACAATTCCGTTAACTGTACAACGGGCTCTTCTTCTAGACATCATAACGTACCAAAGGATGGTAAATTCGATCAGTCTATCTCGCCTGGAACAATTGAACTTGAAATTGGCCGATTAGATTTATTTGATATGGGTGCATTTTCTAGCAATGATACCCAATTAACCAAAGAATATTTAGATCGCGTACATCAATTCCGACTTGGAGAGTTATTGTTTGAAAAACGTGCTTTGATCGACAATAATTTTACAGGGTTGAATTTGGCTTCTACAGGATATCACAATCTCCCATGTTTAGTTGGCATCGACAGTGTTTCAGATTCAAAAGATTATTTTACAGAGCAAAACATGGGTTCATATCTATGGAGCTATGGTTGTGGTGCTGGTTCTTACACAACTTGCAGTGGAGTTGGTTCAACATCCAATTTTGCGAGTTATAAAGAAACATTCAAGAATGCTTTCACCATTTTGGCTGGAAGTTATTTTGGTGATTACGATTCAAAAAATAATTTATTGAAAGCTGCTCTTTGTGCGGGTTCCTTTAATGTGTGTTGGGGTGGAATACCTAAATGGTACCTGCATCACATGGGTTTAGGTTTAAATATAGGTTATGGTGCTAAGCTCACTGTAAACAATGATGCAGAATACTTCAATGGACAATTTAATGGTTCTTGGAGAGGTGTTTTCATAGAATTACTTGGTGATCCAACACTTACAATGAATCATGTAAAACCAGTTAAAAACCTTACAGCCACAACTTCAAAAGGAAATGTTTTACTGAACTGGAATAAAAGCGAAGATGCTGATTCTTACAATGTTTACAGGATTGATGCTTTAAAAAATGAAATTAAATTGGCAAAAGAATTGTGTGGCACAAGTTCAAATACTCTTGATACATTTTTTGTAGATGACTGCAATTGGACCTCAGGAAATTATACATACGGAGTTTCTGCTGTCAAATTGGAAACAACTGGATCTGGTACTTATTTAAATCAGAGTATGTTGGTTAGAACTAGCGTTCAACATGTTAACGCCATCACTAAAATAAATAAATTACAATTAAGTCTATACCCCAATCCAATTTCCCAAGAATTTCAACTAACTGGTTTACTTCCAAATACACCTA
>CAZYBT010000128.1:0-5492 GCA_964645755.1 uncultured Rhizobium sp. | reverse complement strand
TGAAGAAGAGTGTTCATTAAACTCATAATTTTAGATTTTATTTTTGGTTAGTTTTATTTTAGTGATGATGTTCCTCAACAGCCATTCCAATATAAATAACTGTCAACAAAGTAAATACAAAAGCCTGCAAGAATGCTACTAACATTTCCAACATGCCCATGAAAACCGTAAAGGCTACGCTCAATGGACTTACCATGTATCCAATTTTGGCATCCATTGCACCAAAAATGAATATCAAACTGAAAAATCCTAAGATGATAATATGTCCTGCCGTGATGTTTGCAAACAATCGCAACATCAAAACAAATGGCTTTAAAATAACTCCCAATATTTCAATAGGAATAATAATTACATACATCCAAACTGGAACATCAGGCATGAAAATATGTTTCCAATAATATTTATTCCCATTCAAATTCACGGTTATAAAAACAACCAATGCCAATACCAGCGTTACTGAAATATTCCCCGTTACGTTGGCACCGCCTGGAAAAATTGGAATCAAACCGAAAATGTTATTCATGAAAATGAAAAAGAATATTGTCAATAACAAAGGCATGAATTTATCTGATTTTTTGCCAATCAATGGTACAGCCATGTCGTCTCTGATAAATAATATTAATGGCTCAATTAAGTTATGCAACCCTTGTGGTGCTTTGCCTTTTCTTTTTGAATATGTACGTGCCATTCCAATTACAATGATACAAAGCGCCAAAACTGCCAACAACATTGCCAACACATTTTTTGTAAAACTAAAATCGTAAATTTTCTCAGTGTTCGAAGCGTTGTCCCAAACAATATGACCACCTTCATTTAAACGATATCCTAAATAAGCGGCATGGCCATGTTCAAATTTTGAAGATGAAAACACCTGCAATCCGTTTGATTTGGTGTATAGAATTACCGGTAAAGGAATTGTTACAGCACTATGTCCTTTTCCCCACATATGCCAATCGTGTGCGTCGGCAATATGTTCTGTGATCATTTTGCCAGGTGCAAATTTTCCATTTCCTTCATGTCCTTCTTTTGCCTCTGCATGATCGTGGTTACCTTTTTCCTCTGTAACAACACCATGAGATTCATGATTTTGGTTATCATGAGATTCTAAAGCCTCACTTTTTGCAATATTTTCATGATTTTCTTGGCTGGCATATGAAGAAATCGCAAAAAAAGCGCAGAAAAGAGTGGTTACAGATTTTTTTATGAATGACATATTTTTCAAAAACAATTGATTATCAGCTATTTCCGTTTTCATTGGGGATTTTCAAATCGGGGCGCAAGTTACTATGCTTTTCAGAGATATCAAACAGTAAAAACAAAAGAAAATATAAACAATACATCAATGTCCACGGTAAATTCACTTTAGGTTGGTTTAACATTGTGATTACCAAAAAGATAAGAATAATCAACATTCTCAATGTTGACCCTATCATGATGCGACGAATTTGTGAATTTGGGTTCGACAGATCACTTTTGTGAATAAAATAACGCACCAACATGAACACTCCGAATTGAAAAAAGGCAGCAAAATAGATGCTATTCCCAAATTTCAAATTCGAAAAGGTACTTCCTAAAAATGTGCTCGCAACAAGCGCAACAAACACAAAAATCATTTTTATAGTGTAAACTCTCATTTCTTCAGTGATTTTATGGCTAAGTACAAACTAGATGACACCCCAATCAATGTCCCTAAAAAAGTAAACAACGGAAAAACTTTCGCTTCTCTCAAATCTTCTTTATTAAAATTGTTAAAAATAGGAAAATGCTTGTCTAGATATCTACCTAAAAAAACACATACCAAAATGGCTCCGATCATTTGAAATGCCATCGATGAATATTTCATAAACCCGGCCACCTCGCGGAACTTGCTATCTGAATTAGGCTTCGACACTAACTTCTTGTTGATCCGGTTGAGAAGATTGTATTTGGGTATCCATCACACATCGACCATTAAATCGAGCACCAGATTCAATGATGATTTGGCTGGTGTGAATGTCTCCTTTCACGGAGGATTTTCCATGTAACACAGTTGTTTGTTGACAATGCACATTGCCATTTACGTTACCCGCAATAATGGCATTCCCCGCCTTGATATTCCCATTGATCATGCCACTCTCTCCAATTACCAATCTCTGTCCAACCCTCACCGTACCATCCACCCTACCGTCGATTCGGATATCACCTTCACAGATCAAATCTCCTTTAATTTCGGTGCCTGGACCTATTAAATTCAGTAACCCTTGACTAGTTGAACTCGATTTCTCTTTATTTTTGTTGTTTCCTAGCATAAATCAATGGTGCAAATATAATCATTGTCCCTCAAAAAAGAAAGAGAAATAAGGCCCAATCTTTGATAACATTTTCATAATGAATCGATTAAAACAATCCCTAATTCTTTGCTTCTGTTTTGGAGGGACGCACAGAAGTGGAATCATATAAGGCTTCGTTACCCGACAAAATATTCTTTAACACTTCAGATTTGTGATTCTCAACCTCTATCTTTCGTTTTAAATCTTCATATCGCTGGTTTAATTCTAGGAGTTCTTGCTTTTCAGATGCACTTATTTTAGAGGGTATTAAATGTCGCATTGGCGTAAACGCAAACAACAGATATAACAATATTGCAAACACGAGCAGCAAAGAGCTCAAGATAATTAAAATGTTTAAAGGTGTCAACTGAACAGAAAACACTTCAGCAAAAGTTGTATCATTAATTAGAACAAAACGATGTTTATTCCGAAGATTGGATATAATTTTGCGACCTGTTTTTACCATTTTGAAAGATTATTTCGTTAATTTGGGGAATAAAAATACGAAAATATCGTTTTTAAGTCAATACACAATGAATCATCGCAAGGAAAAATTAATCGCACAAGGCTTATCAATCTTGCTTTGTTTCGGATTATGGTCGTGTAAAAATGAAAAGAGCTGGTTCTACAAACAATGGCACAATACCCTTGCACACTACAATAAATTCTTCAATGCCGAACAAAAATGGCTGGAAACGTTAGAAACCACGAGAGAGGCATACAAAGACGATTTCAGAAAACCAATAGAATTGTTTAATTACGGAACACTAGCTTCGTTACAAGGCAATCAATCTGCAATGGATGATGTGGTGAAGCGGACCAGCACCATGATAGATCGGCATCCAAAAAGTAAATGGGTTGATGATGCATATCATTTAATGGGAAAAGCATACCTATTAAAAGGTGATGCCAATGCTGCACTAGATTTATTCGATTATGTGGCAACACAATATAAGGATCCATATATGCAAAATCTCAATAAGCTATGGACTATTAGGGCTTTGCTTTTAAAAGATAAGATCATAGAAGCTGAGGCCGCGGCACAATCAGTTTTGGCAGACAAAGCGCTTCCTGAAAAGCTTGCACCAATGGCAAATTTTACCTTGGGAGCAATCTACCACAAACAAAAAAAATACAAACAATCAGCTGAACTTCTCGAGAAAGCACTACCATATATTTCTGATAGAATGGATAAATACCGCACTTTTTTTGCTTTGGGACAAGCCTATCAATCCATTGAAGAATACGATAAAGCGGAGCAAAACTATGCGAAAATTCCACGCTTCAATCCTCCTTACGAAATTACTTTTAACGCTCAAATTTCTAGGGTTGAAATCCTTTCAGTGAAGCAAAAAAATTATGCAAAAGCGAACTCCATTCTCATGAGTATGCTCAAAGACGACAAAAACATTGATTATACGGGACAAATATATTTTAGAATTGCAAAAAACGATTTTAACGCAGGGAAAATCAACCAGGCAATTGAAAAATATAAAACATCAATTTTTTTATCAAAAAATGATCCTGCGCAAAAAACAACTTCATATTTATCGATTGGAGATATTTATTACACACAAAAACGCTATGAATTGGCAGGAACTTATTACGACTCTGCCAATCAGTCGATTGATGAAAAACATCCAGATTTCGATGCCATAATTGCGAAAAACGAAATCTTTGGTGACCTGTTGAAAAATTTGATTCGTATCAAAACGAATGATTCGCTGATAAGAATGGCAAACGATAAGGATTGGCGTAAAATCAAAATCAAAGAAGCCATTCAAAGAGAAAAAAATGCCGAAGCACAAGCAAAATTGCCTCAACCTAAAGTTCCGAATACAATCACAATGCCAGGAAATCCTGATGCACCTAGTGGTATGACTGGAATGAATGCGAATAGTTCATTTCCCTTTTACAATATGATGACCCGAAGCAAAGGAGAACAAGAATTCATAAAGACTTGGGGAAAAAGAGAGAACAAAGACTATTGGCGTTTGTCATCTAAAAAACAAAGTGGTGTTGTCAACAATAATTCAGACACAAACACCAAAATTAACGAAAATAACATCGATACTACCCTTTTGGTCAATGTCCCTCAAGAAGAAAAACGGTTTTATGCCCAATTGCCGTTGAGTTCGAAGTCACAGGATGAAAAGCAAAAAGAGACGGAAAAGTCAATCTTTCAAACAGCGGAGATCTATCAAAATCGATTGAAAGAAAATCAGCAAGCCATTCAATATTTCAAAACTTTATTAGAAAGGTTTCCCAACAGTGATTACACGGCACAATCATATTATGAGCTGATTAAATTATCGAGATTGGTGCTAAATGAAGCCGATGCAGAACTATATCAAGGTTTGTTGCGACAAAAATTTCCGAGCAGCATATATGTAAAGTTACTTGACAACCCCAATTTTGGTAAAACTGAAAATACCGACAGAATCAAAGGCAGCAAAGAAATTGTTCAATTTTATGATTCAATGATTGTTGCGTTCAAAGGAGGGAAATTTGAGTCTGCAAAAAAAATCAAGCTATCGGCCGACAGGCAATTTGCAGGAAACTCAATGCAACCGAGATTTGACTTTGTATATGCCCTGAGTTGTACAAAATTAAATGACCCAAAAGCAATGTCGTATTTTGAACAAATCACACAAGATTATCCGAATACTGATATCGCAGAACGGGCACACAGTATTTTGGCCATTGAAAAAAATAAAAACGCCAGTAAAAACCTACCGAGTGACACAATGCTTAAAAAAGAAGATCCGAATTCATTCGAGGTGCATAACGGAAAATCAAACTTGAATTGTATTCTCATCATTCCCAAAGGAAGCAATATCAATATGATCAAAGCCAATGTGAGTGACCTCAATAAAAAGGAATATTCTTTAGAAGCAATAGAAGTGGGTTCGTCGATTAACATTGGAAGTAAATATATTTTAATCATTCAAAATTTTTCCACTCCTGATAAAGCCAAATTCTATCAGCAATTCTTGTCGAAGCAAACGGATTTCTTTGCATCTAAAGGTGTTTTTGAATTTGACGTTGCTTGGATAACAGACAAAAATTTGAAATTACTGCTGAGTAATTTAAACCTGAACGATTATCTCCAATTATTCAAAGAAGGTAAAATTTAAAGCTCAAAAAAACAGCCTATATTTGTAAGGCATTTATGAGTGATTC
>CAZYBT010000127.1:0-5574 GCA_964645755.1 uncultured Rhizobium sp. | reverse complement strand
CTGCCCAATTGGCCTCGGAGAGCCCTTATTCGGGAAACTTCAAGCTGTGATTGGACAGTACATTCTGAATATCAATGCAGTGAAAGCCATTTCTTTTGGTGAGGGATTCAATGTTGCCAATTTAAAAGGCTCTGAAAATAACGACGAGTGGATGCTAAAGAAAGATAAAATTGGCACAAAAACCAATCATTCCGGAGGCATTATAGGAGGTATGGCAACAGGAGAAACGATTGTTTTTGATGTGGCATTTAAGCCAACATCAACCATTGCCAAGGAGCAAGTTACATTGGACAATCAACTCAATCAAATCAATTTAGCGGCCACTGGCCGACATGATCCGTGTGTGCTACCGAGAGCGGTTCCCATTGTTGAGGCAATGTCGAATCTGGCCATTATGGATTTGTTTTTGGAAATGTAACGAAAGCAATTTCCCTCCACCGTATAGACGCCTGAATTCCTTATTTTTGCAGCATGAACCGTGCTGAAATACTCGAACAATTTTCTCAACTTTTAGATGTAATGGATGATTTGAGGGAAAAATGCCCTTGGGATCGCAAGCAAACGATGGAAACCATCCGTACCTTAACCATTGAAGAAACCTATGAATTGTCTGAGGCGATCATCGAAAACAACCCCGATGAAATCAAAAAAGAGCTCGGTGACATTCTCCTGCATATCGTTTTCTACAGTAAAATTGGCAGCGAAAAGGGACAATTCGACGTTGGAGAAGTTTGCAAATCACTCATTGAAAAATTAATACGCCGACACCCCCATATATATGGTGAAGTTCAAGTTGATGGCGCTGAAGAAGTCCTCCAAAACTGGGAACAAATTAAACTTCAAGAAAAAGGGACCAAGAAAAATGGGATTCTCGATGGTGTTCCTAAAGGGTTAAATGGACTCGTAAAAGCCTATAGAATGCAGGAAAAAGCATCTCAAGTAGGATTTGATTGGGATGAAGCTGAAAAGGCCTATGAAAAGGTAACTGAGGAATGGCAAGAATACCAAGAGGCCACAACCAAAGAAGACAAAGAAGCAGAGTTTGGAGATTATTTGTTCGCACTCGTAAACTATGCAAGATTGAGCGGAATCAATCCAGATGATGCCTTAGAACGTACCAATAAAAAATTCAAAGACCGCTTTCAATTTATGGAAAACGAAGCTGAAAAATTAGGTCTAGGGTTAAAGGATATGTCACTCGACGAAATGGAAACCCTTTGGGTGAAAGCAAAAGGTTAATTATTCATACAATTGACCACGAATTCCACTTATTTTTTTTTGTTTGAAATCAATCGTGTATTCTTGAATTAATAAAACGGCTTTCTTGTTCTCTCCAGTTGAAACTACATATGAGTTTTCAATTGAATAGTCTCGGTTCAATAACGGCTGTAAATCAAATTCATAATGCATTTTACCTATTTCCACATTTAAAACCGCAGCGTTTTGACCATTCACATGATCCATTGATGCGGTTACTCCTTGATTTAAATTGTACGGCCAATAAAACGAAGTAACTAAATGAGTGATGGGAAACGGGAATTGAATACCTTCTATTTTACACTGAAAAGTTTCATCTTCCATTAAAGGTGTATCAACAACCCAATCTAGATTGACTAATTTATATTGCTCAAACAATTTTGACAATTCGTCACTTTGTACATTGAAAATTTCGTACGAACGAATGCTAGAAGTAGAACTAAATTTCTTCATAATAACACTATTGGGGGTTACTTTAAAGTAGGGTTCTGCTCCTGTGATTCCAAATTCACGAACCATAAATTCAATATCTTTTGTCATTTGATATGCTTTTTTCATCTTCAAACTATCTTGTGCATTGCTCTGAAAAGGAAGGAGTTTGTTGTTTTGAATCATATTTAAATCAACTAGCGCTTTATTGATTCTATGAGTCTGACTTATGATAGTGATTGATTTAGAGCTAATGGGTCCAATTGTAGAAATGAAGACAATCACAAACATCGACAAGGGTATCATGATTGTATTCTTCTTTTTAGAAAATTGAAAATACAGAATTAAATAAATCACCCACAATGCTGTTGCAAGCACCAAATAACGTTCTTCCGTGAATCCATAATTGACCAATCTCGTAATTATCCCCACCATTTGCATACCGATCACAGGAATTAATACCACAAAAAAGTATTTGAGAAATATGTCGATTAACTTATTCTTAGCATGTTTTTTATATGGAAATATCAGGAGATATGATAAAATGCCTAAAGCCAAATTTGCATTGATGAAATATGTGAGGAATCCTTTTGGCAAATTCCATTGAATGACGATTTTTCCAAAATAAGTATACATGATGAGCAGATATACCAATACCAAAGGAATGAGAATAAATTGGACAAATATGCGAATTACATTGGGGAATTCTTGATTGTCTTCCAAAGAACTTAAGTTTTTAGGAATCCCAGCACAAAAGAAGATCACACTCACAGGACCAAAAAGAACAACCATTAAATCGAAATAAAATTGATTGGGAATATTCACGCCAAATAAGGTTTGAACAGCGGCAGCAGCAGCGCTAAGTCCCAAATACAAACTAACTACGAATACCGCAGTGAGAATAATTCGTATCAGCATGATTCGGTTATAATGCCAGAACGAAATTTCATTTTGTTTCAATATAAAGGGTAAAAAGGCAACGAGTAAATGCGACAAGATTGCATATCTAAATAACAATAAAATCGTATTCTCAAACCCAAATTCAGCTCCAGATTCTACTTGGAAATAAATCAAAACTAAACATGCAATTGCCAACAATTCCACCAACATCTTAAGCCTTTTGTTAAATGAATTGTTTTCATAAAATATCGTGATTGCAAAAAACAAGGAGATTCCCAAGCCAATAACTGACATTAAATAGCCCAATGTTTCCGGAACACTATCAGTTGCATGTACAGCATAAATCCCTAATGCACCACTTAATATTGAGGATAACAAGACCAATGGGAATCTTGAAATTGCAACTTTCGAATCGTCAATTAATTCTATTAAAGAAAACTTTGCTTTCATACAATTCGAAGTAAATCAAATTATTCGAATTATTTAGTTATTTTAATCAATCTTCGAGAAAATGACATTCCTTTATCGCTAATACAACGCATCACAAAAACACCATCTTGAAATTCGGACATATCAACTACTGCTTCAAAATCATTCACTTTTTTACAGGTCATTTGCATGCCCAATGCATTGAAAATTTGAATATCTCTGATCTTGGCATTTGCGCGTATGTTCACCAGATTGCGTGTAGGATTTGGATAAATTTCAAAGTTTATATCTTTAAGCTTAATAGCTGTGAATGTAACTTTTGGAGTAAATTTAGCGAACAAGGAATCAGATATATAATTGCAATCTTGTGTTGCCTTAGCAACAAAACTGAGTGTATAGAAACCTGTTTTACGAACCACAATTTCCTCGGATGTGTATTTTAACAAAGAATCGTTGCATTTCCAAATGAAAGTATGTGCGCTAGGAGGCAACAACGGACAATACAAAATTGAATCTAATTTTAAAGATAATTGAATCGGATTCGTTATTAACGGATATGTCACAACTGTATCATACGATAAACATCCATCGGCGTTTTTGGTTTTTAGATAGACAGTTTCAGGCTGTTTGGCCACAACATAAATTGTTTTTGATGAATCCTTAAAACCATTAGGAGTGCTCCAATATTGATAGACAAATTGAGTATCTCTTGGAACCAGATATTCTTCATCATGGCCGCAAAAAGCAACAGAATCTGTTAAAAATTGTTCTTTTGGTTTATCACTCAAATACAATAGTTCAAATGACCCAATAACCGCCGGATTTGTGGTTCTGTATCGGTAACGGTACTTTTTACTTCCAATTAAATTTCCAGGTAATTGAATTCGCTGATAAACGGGTTGTAAAGTATCCGTTACAGTTTCCAAAACAAGGGTTGTATCGAAATTACCCGTTGCCGTGCTCAATTCTAAAATAAACTGATTACCAGAATTGAAAGTTCCCAAACATTTGATTAACGTATTCTTGTAAACATCTACCGAATCACCCGGACAGCCCATGATTTCAACTGCAGGGCCAAATGTGTGTAATTTAGAAACATAAACAGAACCGCACAAAATGCAACAATAAACCCATTCATCTTTTGCAGAATTCACGGTGATATCTCCAGGTTTAGGCTCTCCTACAATCCTCTTAGGACTTCCAGTTAAATATTTATTCCATTGATAAATGTTCTTTTCATACTGCGCACTAATATAATAATTGCCTTCTGAATCTTGCGCCAAACCCGATAATAAACTTAACCCAGTACTTCTCAATACCGATACGGTTTTAGTACTTAAATCAACCGACAATAAATCAGAATTCATGGTATCTTGAACGAAAAGCAAACGATTATCTTTTCGTTGAAGCAGTAAATTCGATGGTCTTGTTAATCCTGAAACCCATACCGAAATATTTGGAAAATAATTTGGGGCTGATCCAAATGTAGTTTTGAGAATCCATCCTTTTTCTGCATCTGTTGTATAAATGCATTGTTCCACTGAATCATATACCAAATCCAACAATTTAATTGAATTTTGAACAACAATATTTGCAATCATGGTACCGGTTGTATCAAAAACTTTAGCTTTATTGCTATCTAAAACGATAAATGCCGGACCGAATGGAAAAACATCAAAAATGATGTTATTGGGTGCGGTTAAATTCTGAATGAAAACCGTTTTAGTTCCTGACCTGTCTAATTTTACAACAGATTGACCATTATAATTGGTAATGTAATAATGATCATCAAATCTGTTGTATGCAGAGGCATTGGGTTTATTGAATTGCGCTTGAGATAAGTTTGTTCCCAAAGCGAGCATGCTCAATACCAAAAAAAAACGTCTAACTAAAGGCAATTTCATCTTCCTTTTATTAGACGTTTTTAAAATCAGAAACGTTGCTATATTACCAAATCTTTACGCGATCGGCTTCCGCTCTGTACATTTTGTTCCCAGGTTTTACATTGAATGCTTTGTAAAATCCTTCATGATTTTGCAACGGACCAATTGCTCTGAAGTACCCTGGTGAATGGGGATCTGTCATCAAACGCATTGCCAATTCCGCATCGCGAATTTTAGATCTCCAAATTGTTGCCCAGCTTAAGAAATATCTTTGCTCTTGGGTATATCCATCAATCAATCCAATTTTCTTATTTTTCAAATGCAATTGCAATCCATCGTATGAAGAAGCAATTCCACCTAAATCCCCAATATTTTCACCTTGTGTGAAAGCACCATTCACAAATTTACCAGGCAATGCCTCAAATCCATTGAATTGTGCAATTAACTTCTCTCCTCTTGCTTTAAACGCTGCTGCATCTTCTTCTGTCCACCAGTTTACCAAATTTCCATTTTCATCAAATTGCGCACCTTGATCATCAAATCCATGAGAAATCTCGTGTCCAATTACAGCACCAATTCCACCGTAATTAACCGCTGGGTCATTTCTGAAATCGAAGAATGGAGATTGTAAAATTGCCGCTGGAAACACAATTTCGTTGAAAGACGGATTGTAATA
>CAZYBT010000126.1:0-5617 GCA_964645755.1 uncultured Rhizobium sp. | reverse complement strand
GGACGTAGGGAACCGTCTATTTATGGATCTGAAACCTTTGAGGACATTCTAACAGATTTAAAATCAACGTTTTCTGATGTGGAATTTGATTATTTCCAAAGCAATATAGAAGGAGAACTCATCAATGAACTTCAACGTGCTGAAGACGATGCATCTATTGGCGGAATTATTCTAAACGCCGGTGCCTATACCCATACCAGCATTGCCATTGCCGACACGCTAAAAAGCATGAAAAAGAAAGTCATTTTGGTGCATTTGAGTAATGTGTATGCCCGTGAATCTGAGCGACATACAGACCTTTTGCTGGCCAATGCCGATGGCTGTATTTTGGGAATGGGGAAGAAGGGATATTTTGCAGCGGCTTATTTGTTGAATTTAAGGTTGAGAGTTTAGGGTTTAAGGTTGAACTTAGATTTTGGTAGAACTGTAAACTGTAAATTAGAAGGGTTTATAAAGGTTTATAAGGGTTTATAAAGGTTTATGAGAGTTGAGGAACTGTAAACTTTAAACGTTCAACTGTAAACTTTCCTTATATTTGCACCATGAAATTTGGTGTGGTAATTTTTCCTGGTTCTAACTGTGATCAAGATCTTATTGATGTATTGAGCAATTATTCCAACGAACCAGTTGAGAAGCTTTGGCATAAATCAAACGATTTAATGGGTTGTACCCATATCTTTATTCCAGGTGGATTTAGCTATGGCGATTACCTCAGATCTGGCGCCATTGCCAAACTTTCTCCCATCATGGACGCTGTTTCTAAACATGCTGCCAATGGTGGTTTTGTAATGGGAATTTGTAACGGTTTCCAAATTTTGACCGAGAGCGGACTGTTGCCGGGCGCTTTACTCCGCAATACCAACATCAAGTTTAACTGTAAAAATGTGTTCTTGAAGCCTGGTACTACCAACTCTCAAGTTACCAATAAACTTGCAGACAATCAAGTGATTGAAGTGCCTATCGCCCATGGCGAAGGAAGATTCTATTGCGATGATGCTACCTTGCAAGAAATTGAAAACAATCAACAAGTGATTTTCCGTTATTGCGATGCCGATGGCAACATCACCCCAGAATCTAATCCCAATGGTTCTATCAACAACATCGCGGGTATCACCAACGCCGGAAGAAACGTCTTCGGTATGATGCCTCATCCAGAACGCTGCGCGGCAGATTACCTGTTGAATGCAGACGGGAAACTGGTTTTTCAGAGTTTATAGTTTAGAGTTTAGGGTTTAAAGTTGTACCAAAATTTAAGTTTAAGGTTGAGAGTTTAGGGTTTAAAGTTGTACCAAAATTTAAGTTTAAGGTTGAGAGTTTACAGTTTAAAGTTCTACCAAAAATTTAAGGTTGAGAGTTTACAGTTTAAAGTTGTACCAAAATCTGAGTTGAACTATAAACCATAAACGTTCAACTGTAAACCCCCATGAAACACTTCATACGTCGGGCGGCCATTTATATTTCCATTGTGCTGATTTTGGCGGGAGGGGCAATTGCAACGTTGTTGAAGGTTTATCCCGAAGTTTTTCTGAGCAGTAGGGTCGAATATGTGATGTGGAACAAGCAGTTACAGCGTATTCAAACAACTCAACATAACAAACACCTGAATGCCATTATTGGCGATAGTCGGGCTATGGCCGCTATAAATCCCGTTCAGCTGGGACCAAATTATGCCAACTTTTCTTTGGGTGGGACCTCTTTTTATGAGGGATACATTACCCTACGAACACTGCTTAAAACCAATAAAATAGACACACTAATTCTGTGCTATGCGCCAATACATTTTGAAAAAAATGGCGGAAACTTACTCAATAGAACCATGGTTTTTCAGCACTCAGAATTTCAAGACATCATGGAGTTAGAGTCGATCGAAAATAAACTCAACGCCAACATTGAAACAGACATTTCCAATGATGAACAACCCTTTGCGACACTTGATCGATTGAGACATTATTACCATGAACCATTTACTTTCAGAAATACTTTGGTGGATCAGTATAAAACCAATTGGAATGCTCCTGAAATTGAAGCACAAGTGATTAAAGAACTGAATGAAAACCGAGGACAGGTTTTTTTCGGAAGAAATATTTCCATGCATGGGGTTGCCGAAGAGGCAAGAGAACAGGCGTTTAATGCCAATCCTGTGATTGATTATTATTTCGACAAAATGGCGCAACTTGTTAAAAAACACAACATTAAATGCTTTGTTATCACACCGCCTACCAGTAAAAATACGTATAATTTTGCCAAAAGATCATACTTTAAAAATTATATCAACCACCTCGAAACTTTGCAAAAGAAGTATCCATTTTTGCACATTAGCAGGGAGCTCACCATTTTGAATCAATTCAGCTTCGGCGATGCCAGCCACGTGAATGCTTTAGGGCAAATGAGGTTTAAGGTTGAAGGTTTAAGGTTTAAAGTTGTCAACCCTAAACGCTAAACTCTCAACGTTCAACTATAAACACTCTTCCGGCTGGTGCTTACAACCAAATCATTGCTAATAGGGAAGGGAATTCGGAATTTGTCAGTGAGCCAGGTGATGGCGTACAGTGTTTTGTAAGTGAGTCCGGCAATGAGCCAAGTGGGACGTTTTTTACCGATGAAATCGGCAATGGTATGAAAGAATGTTTCGTAGGATAGGTTGTTTGTAACGCCTAAAATACGTTTTCCGTAGTTGTTATTTTGATGAATATCAATGATTTGTTGGCATAAATTATCGACCCATACGAATCCATTGCTGCCTGCGGGCACAAACGGATTTCCAGATTTGATGATATTGATAAATTGTTGCTGCGGCGTGTGTCCATTGCCAACACCCATGATAATTCCTGGGTTGATGATGCCAATTTTTAGTCCCTCCTCTTTACCGCGCCAAACTTCGAGTTCAGAGTAATATTTACTTTTCGCGTAAGTGGTGTTGTAGGGCGACTCCATCCATTCGGAATCGATATCGATGATATCGCTATTTTCAGAGCGCGACAATGCCGCCACGGAACTCACATGGATCAGGGTTAAATTGTTGGTTTTCAAGCAAGTATTCACCATGTTTGCAGTGCCAACAATGTTGTTTTCGAGCATTTTTTGATCGTCAGATTTCCTGAACGACACCATTGCAGCGCAGTGAAAAACAGCATCAAATTGCTCATTCATAACATCCAAAAGGCTGTCGGTATCGAGCATATCTGCTTCCACCCAGGTAAAATTCTGTACAAGTCCCAATTCAAGTTTTTCTTTATTGAGGGACACTGACGTCAACCCAAATTTCTCTTTCAATCCGTCGGTAGAACCGTTTAAGTAATGATCTTTCACGGAGTTAAAAAGGGCCAAGGAGCTGTTGTTTCGCTTCATTCCGACCACCTGATGTCCGGCACTCAAAAGGTGCATACAGAGGTGAGAACCTAAGAATCCTGTTGTACCGGTTAGGAGGAATTTCATGGGGTTTAAAGTTGAAAGTTTAGGGTTTAGGGTTTTGGAACCTAATTTGTGTGCAGTCTGAGAAATGGTTTGAAATAATCTTGATGATTCGAAAAGAAATATTTTGATCGAATAGTAACTTCATAAAAGTTAAGCTACCAAAATATTATTCTCTCTATTCGCTACAAAGGCCAAACAAGCCAGTATCATGTCTTCATTGATTTCAGGAAAGTCTTGAGAAATTTCGCTCATTGTCATTCCATTTGATAGCCAATTAAGAATGTCTGATACTGCAATCCTAGTATCTTTCAACACTGGTTTGCCGAATCTAATATTGGTATCTATGGTGATATAGTCCTGATATGCCTTCATTTATTCAAAAATAACGAAAGTTTTTGGTATGAACAATATTAAATAGTTGGAATGATTTTGAGAATTTAAAGTTGAAAGTTTAGGGTTTAGGGTTGTGGTTTTGTGCTCTTATTGTTGTGCGAAGTTAATGAATTAAAAAAGCAAACGTTGATCGAATGGGAATTTTTCGATATTGATGACTTTGATTCTGTGAAAGTCGTTGTGAAGTGGATTGATGAGTATGTTGAAATCACCTTGTGTAACTACAGAAGGCACTTTTAGGCAGCAATGTGTATTTTCTATGATGAATAGATTCCCAATATTTTGGGTTGTTGTTGGATGTGGAAATTGATTCCAATTTGCAGGAAGCTGTTTTGTATGTAAACATTTTATATCCATATCATCTGGAATATGAACCGTAACCATCATGTAGTTTTTTGGCATTGTGGCAATGGAAAAATGGACAGCTACCTCGGCCATTGCAAGAGATCTGTTGATGGCGGTATAAATCATTTCCACCCCCTTTGTATTCCATCTGCCTCCATTTATTGCTGCACCTTTACCTGATAGGGTTTGAGCAAATGGTTCACGAACGAGTCTGAAAACTTCCATTAGATGAAAATTCCATGTTGAATATTGATGAGCTCTTGAATGATGAGATCTTTGCCATAGGAGTCTTTTAACAACTCCTTTGGCTTGTGACTTCCTAATGCATAATTCGGAGTATTCAGCCATAGCTTAAACTTTTCTACATCTTCGAATAGTTCAAGACCCACTTTAGTAACTTCGGCAATTTCAATGATTTTTTCTGTATGCAAAGGTTTGAATTTGTGATTTGCACTTTGCTTGTACCGTTGCAATGATTTGGTGGAAACATTCAGAAATTCGGCCCATTCTTGTTCATTGAATGGGGTATATTCTTGAATGAGCGCAAAAATAGAATATGTAAACCCTTCTCTTATAGCTTTGATAATGAGGAATTTGTTTGTAATAAAATCGTCGTAAGAAATCTTTTTACTGGCCTCCATTTTAGAGTATTCCATTTTTGATTCACTTAGACATGCGGTGATCTCTTGTCCAATTTTTTCCTCAATTTTTTGATATGGCTTTATCATGATTCAGACATTTGTCTACAAATATACGACAAATGATTGAAAGTTTAAAGTTGAAAGTTTACAGTTTATAGTTGGTTTATAGTTTAAGGTTAAACTTTCAACAAACCTTAAACTGTAAACTTTCAACTTTAAACTCACTTGGGAATTGCATCGGTCGAATTCATTGAATATTTATACAAGGCGCTTAATTGGATGTGAATATTGTGAATCATAGGTTTGTATTCATTTTCTAAAATATCGATATCTAGAAATTCATAATCTGTTGCAATCATTAAATGATTGAGTGTTTCAAGCAGGCTGGAAAATGCAATTTTATAGAACTGTGCTTGATCTCTCCCTCTCTTTCTTCCTGTTCCTTCTGCAATGTTTGCACAAATAGACATACTGGATCTATTGAGTTGCTGTTTCAAAGTAAATCCACTGGATTTTGGAAAAGTTTCAGATAATCTGAAAATTTTTAGGTTTAATTCTCGTGCGAGTATATAGACATTCAATTTTTCGAAGGAAAAGACTATTTTGTTGTTCATGGTAATGAATACATCTATTTTTGTAAAAAGCCTTATCGGAGTATTTTAGTTTTGGGTTTATTTTTTGCATTTTTCACAAATTGAGATTGTTGTACCAAAGATTTCGTCCAAAACTTTAAACTTTAAACTCTCAACTCTAAATTGTATTTTTGCTGCATGCAATCATTTGAAAATCGTCCGATTCGGGTACTTATTGCCAAAGTTGGGCTA
>CAZYBT010000125.1:0-5622 GCA_964645755.1 uncultured Rhizobium sp. | reverse complement strand
AGATTTTGTCCAACCGAAACGTTGGCACAAATTGCCAGGGTTAAAATCGCAATGATTTTTTTCATGCTATTTCTTTTCTTGAGGGACGATGGATTGGTATTATTCAACTGTAGTTGGATTAAATATTTGTTGTTGCCAAGTTAATAGTAATTATTGGATTATAAGAAATTTTATTTCTAGTCAAAATTAGTGTGTATTCACGATATGTTCGTTAAATTTATACTGGCATTACTTAGGAATTGAAAATACGACTGGATTTGAAGGGTATGTTAGGAATTGATTTAAATAGAAAAAGGTAATACGAAAATCCATAAAATAGAATTTGTTTGACAGAGTAATTTATTTTTTAGAAATCGATTAGTTTGAGGTCACAAATTGTGACTTCAAGTTTATCGCATGGTGGAAGAAGAGGCTTCCCAGATGTTTTCATAGAAAACGGTGTGTTTATGACCGTTTTTTAGTTATTGACAACACCGATCCTTACCATATCGGTGCATCCTTAAAAGATTTAGGAAACAAATGTTTTGCCTTCAGCCGTATGGATGATTTATTGGGTGATTTACAAACCAAATTATTATCGAAGTAAAGATTATATCTCCATCGATTTTAGTAGATGTTTAGAATCTGAATGCCTTTTTACAGTTTGAAAATTTACTAAATTGTGATTTTTTTTCATTGTTCAATTGAATTGGAATAGCCACCAAATTAAGGAACAAGAATTTCAAATAATGATTGCATGTCATTTGATAGATAATCTTTTCATTTCAATGTGTATTCAAACATTGTGAGTTTGAATATCCATTTCAACAATTACCCTGACATCTCCCAACTGCAAAATACCCCGTCTCAAAAATTGAAAATACTTGGTACCGTAAAATCCGGAATCATCCATTCTCAAATTCATGGCTTCAAAATGAATCATTTCCTCTGTTTCGCAAAAGAAAACCAATCTAGGGCTCCATGTGCAATCATAGAAATACATTTTGGCTTTGTGACCGTTTATGAGAACCGGTAAGGCCTCGTCTCGATAGTTTTCAGGATTTGGCGCAGGAATGTCCTCTATGGCCACAAATCTTGCATCGTCATTTACAATGGCTTCATGATAAGCATGATCTAGATACGCTTTCCCTTCATCCCCCAAAATATCTAATCCTTTATAAAGATGGTCCATGTATGATTTTGTAGGGAACATACCATCCTTTATTCTACTTGGATGAGCCAAGTAAACAATGGCTTCTACCGTTGTGCCATCCTCGAGCGATACTTCAATTTGACTGCGGAAGTAATGTTTGCTGCTGACACCTTCATGTTTATCCAATTCCAGTAGACCAGATCCATTGATTTCATACAACACCCCTATAACCTCGAAACCGTACTGTGGTACAATATTGGCATATCCGTAACCTGGATATCTATCTGCTATCTTGTTAAATACCAACCTCTGTCCATTAACCCGACCCTTCTTTATGTAGGTAAATGCCGCATTTCTTGTTAACATTTGTGCTACGTCCATGTTTGAGCCATAGGCAAAATACCAAACACGATCATTCCTGAGTAACAATCGTTCACGGTCATTGTAATCTCCAGTTGAAATGATTGGATGATGATTTGCCTTTTCATTAAAATACATCCAAGCCAACATGATATCATTTCCGTCTGTTAATTGTATCTCAACTTGTTTTCGGGTGTACCAACTATTTGAATCAAATTCAGACGGATTGTTTGGCGAGGGGATACATCCTTCTAAATGATCTAAATCAGCCAATGTTTGCTGGTCGACTTCATAAACTTCACCCACAATATGAGAAATGGCATGACTTTCACTCACAAATGGGATGATTCCACTGCAATGCATCACATATTTATTTTGTGTTTTAGCCTCACCCACAAAATTGGCAGAACTCAATAAAGCGTGATTGCGATAATTTTTACGCAATGTTCCGTAAACGAAAATAGTTGTTTTCATAGTTTCTTATAATGATGAAACAAAACTAACTGTAGGTTAAACAAGTTGTGTTTTTCTGACGACGTCGTTTTGACTATTAATTTAAATTATGTACAAATTCTCGAGGGATTCTGATGCGTTTGAAGCCACCATTTGGACCAGTCACATAATACATTTTAGCCAAATCCGAATCTTCGCTCAAAGCTCTAATAATTTCACTTTTAATTTTGTTCAATACATCTCGCAGAGGTTTATCATCGCGGATATTAAAACAATTATGAATTGCATCAACTGAAGCATCTTTGCCCCTACAGCGGCGATAAAAAGTTATCGCCTTGTATTTTTCCTTTTTTCCACGCTTTTTGTTTACGATTCCTTCCGGCGTGTCCAAATACATACAATATATTGCGAAACAGGTTGGGGTCAGTTTGACTTCTATGTCGCAGTGCTGAAATTCAATGGAACAATTAGAATGATTAACTTTAATGTGAATGGGAGAACTACTTGAAGCACCTTGTTTGAGTCTTTGGGCAGAATCAGAATTGTTTGCGTCTAATAATATTTGAGTATTCAGCGGATTCACATTATGCATTCCTTGTTGTAAACTGAAAGCAATTGCTTGAGGACTTTGTTCCTCAGTTGACTCCAGATTAATTTCAGCAACATGATTTTCATGAAAATGAACAACTGCATTTCGCAACTCCTGAGGTTCTGGCATTGTTTGGAAGGTGCAACTGAAAGTGCAGCGAGGTCCCCCAAAATAAATGAGGTGAGCCCACGCATTTTGGTCTAATCGCATTTTACTACGAAGTAGACGATTGGCTTTCTTAGGATCGTATCCTTCAAACAATTCAGATAGAACAATATCTTGTTTTCGGGAATGCAATAAACGGATTCGAGGAATTTTCTCCCTCCAATATTCTTTCGATTCATACTTGTTTGAAAAGGCCTGAGCATTGAATTGAAACGGAAATTCCAATTTACTGCCCCAGTGCTTGCACGCAGTGCGGATAACTTGTAAATGCTTATCCAATGAACCATCAGATGGCATGTCAACCAACAGTCCCCAACTATGTAAAGAAAAGAAAAAACTCAACCGATCTGATACCTTTTTAAATTCCATGATTGCAAGGTAATCAAAAAATGATGTGGTTGATTTACTCTGTCTAGTTTGTCATGGAAAATTCATTTTTTTAAACCCTGAAAAAAACATTGAATTTATAATTCAATATAAAATAGGGGAGTTTTTGAATGGTTGTAACTGTGATTTTTTGATTTATAGTTGCAGCACATCAACATCAAATTTAACAAATCAAAATTATGACACTCATCGAAATTTTAACAGCTCCCTACCGAATGAATTGTGATTGTATTGCCTGCTTTAATGGCACGTATTATAAAATGTGCGAAATTGTGATTGGCAAAGAATCCGAGGCATTGGCACTACTCAATGATCCAGAACTCTTTAAATTATTAAAAATTAAAAACAATGCTGATGCTCATGACAGGGCTCGCTTTTCAATTTTATTAGGTTTGGTGAGTGATGACGAACTTAAGTTAAACTTAGTTCAAAGATTCGTTATCGATGCAAGCTTTGATTTGGCACTTTTGAGTTTGAGTATCGTCGATCAATTTGAGTATGGATCTTCCAAACATTCAGAAATGCAGGATTCAAAAAATAATGAATCTTCCAAATCTCAGATTCAAAGAATCATTAAAAATGCACAAGTTTTCCGAAAATTTCCCGAATTAATGGAATATGATATTCCAACGGATGATACCGATAAAATTATTTTTTATTTGAGGGAGATAAACAAATTAGGGGAAGGTGTATTTGATTCATACTTTTCTGAAATTTATAAAGATGAGTGGATTGAAATAATCCATGTTTTATTTGATGAGTATAATAAAACGAAAGATAAATATTGGGTTCCCATGATTCAGGATATTTACGCAAAAGTTGAAAAAAGTAAAATTGGAAACGAGAACTTTAATCATGACGCTTTTTACGAATTGACGAATAAAATACTTTCAGAAGGAAACCACAATCATCTTCCCTTTAGAACGTCAAACCATGGTGCCAAAAACATAGATGAATATCTCAATTTATCGAACAAAATCAATCATGTTTTAGATAAATTTGAGAAAATTAGTTCTGATCACAACAAGAAATTATACAATTTAAAAAGTAAAATTGAGGATTACCATAAGCAAATACAATTCATACAAAAGGAAATTGAAAACATAACTTGTCAAATAGCTCACAACCATAAATCTCAAAATCGAATCAGTGAAATTGAATGGATATGCAAAATGAATCCATTAGCACGATTGAATCATATCATTCAAAATGAAAAATCAATTTATTATTATCCAGAGTTCTTATTGGAGGATATTTTCGAGTATTTCGACCAACTGTCTTTCAAAAATAAGGAAACTTTGAAAAATAAATTGGCAACTGCAAAACGTGGAATTTTGAAAAAAGTAAAATTGCAGTTGTTGGAAATGTCAACTGAATAAAAAAACAATGGATTAATTAGTAATATTTAAATTAAAAACAACAAATCAGGAATTGATGTGAGACATAAATTAAATTATTACATTTTATTTGGCAATTATGGTTACTTTAATCAGTTGTTTTGAAAATGGTAATGGTAATTATCCTATACAATTGCTGGGCAGGATATAAATGATTTGATAATATTGGTTAATAGATTTTAGGATTTAAAAGAGTTACCATAAATTGAAAATTAAGATTTTATATTATTAACTATTTTTATGAAATTATAATAGTACTTTAGTAAAAGAGTTCATTTGAATTGAACTTTTTTAATTACCTTAGACCCCATAAACAATCAAAGGATGAATCGTATACATCAAGTTCTGAAGGAGAAGGGTATGAAACAGATCCAATTAGCTGAAAGCCTTGGAGTCGCTAAGTCTTCTGTTTCCCAGTGGTGCAGCAATCTTGTTCAACCACCCCTATCGAAATTAAATGACATAGCTGACGCTATCGGATGTGACGTGACGGATTTAATTGTTTCAAAGAAGAAAAGTAAAAATTAATGGGTTTAAAATCGAAATATAGATTTTCATTTACAGCAGCCTCGCTCATGTTGAGCGAACTTATAAATTATGCACGCATTCTAACTGAGAATAATTTCAGTATTGATAGTTTAGTCCCAGATTCATTAAACAAGGAGAAAGCAAAAACCAGTAAAAGAGAATTTGCTGAATTAAAAATTCGCTTGGCTACCCTTTCAAATGACGAAATACAATTATTAGTTGACTCTGATTTATCAATGCAAAAGTTAATCGCATACTTAGCTTGTTGCAGGGCATACGGCTACATAAGAGACTTTGTTAGTGAAGTCATCTTGGAAAAAGTAAGCATTTTTGACCATCAAATAACCGATAGGGACTACAATGCTTTTTTTAGTAAGAAGTGTGTTGATCATGATGAACTGGAGATACTTGCTGACACAACAAAAGCTAAAATCAAACAAGTAGTCTTTAAAGTTTTGGAGCAAGCAGGATTGATAGACAATGTGAAAGCGAAGAACATTATCCGACCAATTGTTGATGTCCGACTCGAGAATATTTTAAAAACTCACAAGCCAACTGATTTGGCTTTATTGTTAATTCCACAATACGCCTGATATGAATCAAAACGAATT
>CAZYBT010000124.1:0-5660 GCA_964645755.1 uncultured Rhizobium sp. | reverse complement strand
CTTTTTGATTTTGAGGGACGTGTGATTCGGCTCGATTTTAACTGGGGAAGTATCATTTCAGCCTATTTCCCTAGCGGCACCAGTGGCGACGACCGTCAAAATATCAAATTTGACTTCCTCAATTATTTCTTCGACTATACCCAAAACCTAAAAAAAGACATTCCCAACTTAATTGTTTGTGGAGATTATAACATTTGTCACCAAGCTATCGATATCCATGATCCAGTAAGCAATAAAAACAGCACGGGATTCCTTCCTGAAGAACGTGAGTGGATGACAAAATGGTTCGAATCTGGATTTACCGACGCATTCAGAAATTTAAATCCTGAACCCCACAATTACACTTGGTGGAGCTTCAGAGCAAATGCAAGAGCCAATAACAAAGGCTGGAGAATTGATTATGTGAGTGTGAGCAATGAACTTTCAAACACGCTTATCTCATCGGGAATTGATCCGGATGCAAAGCACTCAGATCACTGTCCAACATGGGCTTCATTGGCAATAGGCGATTGATTTTTTCGGCATCAATCCCAACATTCCATGAGCAGTAAATGTCCCTCCAAATAAGAAATTTCAATAAAACCATCCTCGGCAACTTTATTAGAACTTCCGGTTCTATTGGGCAGCGTAAGTGATTCGTTATTCAAATTGTATTGCAAATTTTTCGTAGTGATTCCAGTGGCACTTCCAACCGGAAAAATCGACAATTTGGTGTCTTTTAAATACCATTTTTTGAAGGACTTAGGTAGCATGAAAACCCGAGAATAATCGTCGAGTAATCCAAGGGTAATTTTGCCTGAAAATTGAGAAAGTGTAAACACATTGTTAAAATGGTGATCCTGTCTCAATCCAGTGGCCCAAACAATATTGGCCGCAGGAAAACCCTTTTGAATCAGATATTGAATGCCTTTTTGGAGATCGGTATAATCCTGATCTGGTGCATGAATTTTCTCCACATGGGTTAAATGTGGGTAATGTTCCAACTGAACATCGATGCTAGAATCAAAATCGCCCAACCAAGCATCAAATTTGATATTCATTTCCAAAACACGCTTTATGGCACCATCTAAAACCAAAACAAAAGGCGACCATTCCATGAGTTGATCGAGTAACTCTTGTGAACACTGCATTCCATTTGCAATAATCAATGCAGGTTCTTGGTCGTCTCTAACAATATGATGGGAACTCATGATGCAAAAATCTGTGTTCTGGTACGATTTTTTTCGCTTTTCAACAAAAATACCTGAATAAAAGAAATTTTAGTGCGAATTTTGAATCAACATTTACGTTATACATTCATGAAACCACAAATTCTTTGGGCCGACGATGAAATTGATTTACTTAAACCCCACATTTTATTTTTGGAGGGAAAAGGATACGAAGTTACCAGTGTAAATAGCGGGCGAGATGCGATTGATGCCATCAAAAAAACGGAGTACGATTTGGTGTTTCTTGATGAAAACATGCCTGGAATCTCAGGCTTGGACGCACTTGCACAAATCAAACAAGATCGTCCCCACATTCCTGTTATCATGATTACCAAGAATGAGGAAGAGCACATCATGGAAGAAGCCATAGGGAGTAAAATTGCAGATTACTTGATAAAACCAGTAAATCCCAATCAAATTTTACTCAGTGTAAAGAAAAACCTGGATGAAAAAAGATTGGTTAGCCAAAAAACAACCCAAGGATATCAACGTGAATTCATGCAAATTGGCATGACCGTTTCCGATAAGTTAAACTTTGAAGAGTGGAAAGAGGTCTATAAAAAATTGGTTTACTGGGAAATTGAACTCGATCAAACCAATGAAGATGGCATGAAAGAAGTGTTTGAAACTCAAAAATCTGATGCAAATCGCAACTTCTGCCGCTTTGTTAGCGACAACTACAACAGATTGGTAAACAAACAATCTGATGAAGTCATCATGAGCCATAATCTATTCAGAAAAGTCGTAAATCCATTATTAGATGGCGATTTACCTGTGGTGATGGTACTTCTCGACAATCTTCGTTTTGATCAATGGCGTGCTATTTCTGAAACCTTGGGCGATAATTTCAGGGTCGATAATGAAGACATTTACATGAGTATCCTTCCAACAACCACACAATATTGCCGAAATGCAATTTTTAGCGGAATGATGCCTTTGGATATTGAAAAAACGTTCCCAGATAAATGGAGCAATGATGAAGATGAGGGCGGTAAAAACCTATATGAAAAAGAGTTTTTGGAAGAACAGTTGAAGCGTTTACGTCGTGATATCAAGTTTGGTTACACCAAAGTAACCAACTTAGACGGTGCCAAAAATTTGGTTGACCAAGTTCCAAACATGCTCAACAACAAACTCAACGTAATTGTATACAACTTTGTAGATAATTTCTCTCATGCAAGAACCGATGTTCACATTGTGAGAGAACTTGCAGAAAATGAAGCGGCATACCGAAATGTGATGGCAACATGGTTCAAACATTCTCCTCTTTGGGAAGCCCTTCAAAGAATTAGTGAAAAGCCTTGTAGGTTGGTCATTACCACCGACCACGGAAGTATCCGTGTGAAAGATCCTATTAAAATTGTGGGCGATAAAAATGTAAATACAAACCTTCGCTATAAACAAGGTAAAAACATTACCTACAATCCGAAAGAAGTTTTTGAAGCCAAAAAGCCACAAGAAATCTACTTACCGCTACAACACTTGAGCAGTTCTTTCGTGTTTGCCAAAGAAAATGATTTCTTCGCTTATCCTAACAATTATAATTATTACGTGAACTATTACAAAAACACCTTTCAACATGGAGGTATAAGCCTTGAAGAAATGTGTTGCCCAATTGTAACCCTCACTGCGAAACCATAGAATTTAAAGTTGAAAGTTTATCGTTTAAAGTTTCTTGAACCCTCATAAACCTTGATAATTTAAAGTTGAAAGTTTAGAGTTTAAAGTTACGTTTCCAGAGTTTAATGTTCCAACAACCCTCATAAACCTTGATAATTTAAAGTTGAAAGTTTAGAGTTTAAAGTTACGTTTCCAGAGTTTAATGTTCCAACAACCCTCATAAACCTTCATAAACAATCATAAACCCTCATAAACCTTCATAAACATTTATAAACCTTTATAAACCTTCATAAACTTTTTTAAACCTTTACAAACCCTCATAAACATTTATAAACCTTTTTTATGTCCATAGAAAAAACATACAATCTAACTGCCAACGAATCCGAACTAGATCGTGTGGTACAATTGATATTTACCATAGAACCTTTCCCGCAAGTGATTTGTTATCGTGGCGATTTAGGCGCAGGAAAAACTACCTTGATCAAAAAAATATGTTCGAAACTTGGGTACTCAGGAGAAGTTAGTAGCCCAACTTATGGTCTCGTAAACCCTTATCCAATAGACAATCATGAGCACACCATTTATCACAGCGATTGGTACAGAATCAAAGACCTCGATGAATTATATGACGCTGGAATTGAAGACAATTTATACGCTCCAAACAGCACTTGGCTCATCGAATGGCCTCAAGTTGGTATGGAAATTCTGATGGGATTTCATGTATTGGATATAGAGATTCTCCATTTGGAAAACTCTCGTCAATACATCATCACAGATTATCCTTTGTATACAATGTGATTTTTTGCGGAAATTTCAAAAAATAAACTTTAAATTTTTCTGATTTATGCAAAAAAAAGCCAGCAGTTATGCTGGCTTTTCATTTGTTTTTATAGACTTATTCAAAAATAATTGGCCAGCTGTTTTGTCCCTCAAGAGAAAGAATTTTAATATAATAGATGCCAGACGACAATTTGACATCGAAGGTTTGTTTACTCATTTGGTCAAAATTCCAACGTTGAATCACTTTACCTTGCAAGTCTACAATACTCAATTCAACTTGATGCAATACATTCACTGACTGAATGTTAAATTGACCACGACTTGGATTGGGTTGAATGGTCAATTGCGATAATTGCAAATCATGAGTCCCGTTTACTTCAAAAAGTATACAGTTCGAAGTATCTACACATCCATTTTCAGTCACTTCTACCGCGTATTCTCCATTCACTTGTGGCGAAAATTGTTTGGATGTAACACCGCCAATTTGATCATAATTTGACTTACAATCCAACCATTGAAATTGAGCGCTTCCATTATTTGTTTGCGCAATCAATGTATTCATACTTCGAGATACTCCCGTATTCACATTGTTAATGATTACATTAATTGAATAAACAACACTGTCACAACCAGATTTGAATTTCAAAGTGTCATTTACTAGCGATGTCTGTGTGATCGTCTTTCCACTTGGTGTGATATAATATCTGCAATTTTCAATGTTCAAACTTTCATTCTTCGCCGGATTTAGGGTTAATTTTATGGTCATAAAACTATCACATCCCATTGAGTTTTTGTTGATCAATGTGTCATAATATGTCCCAGAACTTGTCCAGGTGTATTTTTTGGAGGGACTTTTCACCGAAGAACATCCTGTGAGGTTCACAACACCATAACTAGATTTTGAAGTAACTGTATATTCAATAACACTATCGCATCCCGCAGAATTAGTCAGTGTATCATAATAAATTCCAGGGGTTCTAAATACTTTGTTTGAATTTGAGGGACAAATGATAAACCTACACAACTTTAATGCAACTTTAGCCATCGTAGAATATCTCAACTTGGTTTGATGAAATATAAAGCTATCACACCCCCTAAAATTTTTAAATGAATCTATGTAAAGTCCTGATTTTGTGACAACTTTCCCATTTTTTAAGGTTACATAATTGCAAGCATTATAGTTAAAAATAGTGGTATCTTTCTTGATAATATTCACCGTCATAGATATGATACTGTCGCATCCAACAGAATTCTTCAATTTCTCTTGATACTTGCCAGATTTTCGATAAACATTTGATGAATAAGGACTTTTAAACGAATCACAACTGTAATAAGTTTGGGCAGAACCTGTTGGTTTTAAAATAGTAACATTGATTGTCATAACAGAATCACAGCCTCTATACGACATGATGGTATCATTAAATGTCCCAGTTTTTGTTACAGTTCTCTTTTTAGACGGAAGCTGATAACTCACACATTTAGAAACAGAAAATTTACTATAAGCCACAGTATCACAATAAGACCTGCCAATAATAAAATTGGAAGCTGAATCCTGCATCGTGAAATTTTTTGGAGCACCATCATTATTGTTAGCACTTGCATCGTCGGTTTTGGTAACGGTAGTATTGTTTTTGTATGCAATTCCATCTTCGTAACTAAAAGACATCACCAAGCCTGTTGTGGTATTGCTATATCTTCTTGCCATGCCCTCTTTTATTTCAGCTTTCGATCGGGCATAGTCCCAAATTCTAGTTTCTTCCAATGTTCCACCGTAACCGGTTGCCGGATCAGCAATCCACACATCTGTACTCGAAGATTTATAAGTAATGCTGAACGATGCCGACGTTGAATCTGTTGCCACACCATCGATGTAAATTTTTAATTTTGTTCCATCGAAAGTTCCAGCAATATGATGCCAAGTATTTGCAGATAAAACAGTTCCACTTGACAAAGAAACTACAGTAGTTCCATTCAAAAGCTGAAAGTGCACCGCTTTGGTATTTCCAACACCAAATCTGTAAGCCTTATCTTGCTGCCAAATGATTGGTGCAC
>CAZYBT010000123.1:0-5796 GCA_964645755.1 uncultured Rhizobium sp. | reverse complement strand
GCTTTAATCATACCGGTAATTACGTTTACTGAAGGACGTTGAGTAGCCAAAATCAAATGGATGCCAATGGCACGAGCCAACTGAGCAATTCGGGCAATTGGCATTTCAATTTCTTTACCTGCAGTCATCATCAAATCTGCTACCTCATCAATCACCACAACAATGTAAGGTAAAAATCGATGTCCATTTTGAGGATTCAATTTGCGGTTCACAAACTTGCCATTATACTCTACAATGTTCCTCACCATGGCATCTTGTAGCAATTTATAACGGTTATCCATTTCAACACAAAGTGAATTCAATGTATTAATAACCTTTGCGTTGTCAGTAATAATTGCATCGCCATCTCCAGGTAATTTAGCAAGAAAATGTCGTTCAATTTTATTGAACAAGGTCAATTCCACTTTTTTCGGATCTACCAGAACAAATTTCACATAGGCAGGATGCATTTTGTATAAAAGGGAAACCAGAATAGCGTTTAATCCAACAGATTTACCCTGACCGGTGGCCCCTGCCATCAACAAATGCGGCATTTTAGCCAAATCGGCAATGAAAATTTCATTCGATATGGTTTTACCCAAAGCTACAGGCAATTGATAATCACACTCTTGAAACTTTTTACTTGCCAAAACGCCTCGCATAGGAACCATTTCTGGATTGCGATTTGGCACTTCAATACCAATGGTTCCCTTCCCAGGAATAGGTGCAATAATCCTAATTCCCAATGCTGCCAAACTCAAAGCAATGTCGTCTTCTAAATTCTTGATTCTCGAAATTTTCACCCCCGGAGCTGGTACAATTTCATAAAGTGTAACGGTTGGCCCAACACTCGCCTTGATGCTTGAAATTCCAATTTTATAATTTTCAAGAGTGTCTTGAATCAACTTCTTACTCTTGTTAATCTCTTCAATATCAATCTCTTGCCTTTTGGTATCATAATCTTTAAGCAAATCTAAGGTAGGAAAAATATACCGACTTAAATCCGCCTTCGGATCAAATTCAGTGTCGATTCCAAAGCGCTCTACAGATGCATCTCCTTGATTTTCTGTCACCAATTCATCTTCGTGCTGTGTCAAATCTTGAATGGCAAATCCATCTTCGAAAGTTATTTCTTTGGAAACGGGATTGCTTTGAATTTCTTCCTCCGGCTGAGCAACATAAATTTCAAATTCCTCTGGCTCGGTTGGCTGAAAATGTTCAATTCTCCCACCTAAATTCCCCGGATTTTCCGCGAATGGATTGGGTTCAACTGATTCAATAATAGGTTCAAACTTCGGTTTCTCATTGGACTCTTCTTCATTTTTGAGGGACACTGGAGGTTGGGATTCATCTTTTCGTTTGATGGTAATGTTCATTCCATCCCAATTTTCAAAATCGCTTACTTTTGGTTCATTTTCATCATAATCGTCTAAATCCAACACAGAATCATCTAAAGCGTTTTGATCCTCACCGTCAACGGTAATAGTGGGTGCTATTTTTTCTGCAACGAGAGATGAATTTTGAGAGTCGGTGTGCAGTTCGTCTTGCAATTCCTCATCGTTCACTTCCTCTGGGGTTTTAAGCACAATTTTGGCGAACGGATTGAGGTTTAAGAATACAAATGAATACACCACTGCATAAGCAGCTAAGAACAAGAATGCACCAATAGGGCCAATATTTTCTTGAATTTGAACAATTCCAAAGTAGCCAAAAGTTCCTCCAAGCATAGGAAACCACATTTGAAGGCAGTAACCCAAGAATAGAGAAAACCAAATAACAAATAAAATTGTATGTAAGAGAATCCTTAACAAAGAATAAGGTCGATAATCAAAGAGCAAGTATAGACCTGCAAAAATCATGTACGGAATGAGTCCAAAAGCTGCTAAACCAAACCCATTGTGCACAAAAAAGAATGCCAAACTAGATCCAATTGAACCCATTGCATTGGCGGGTTTAACTTTCATACTACCGTCGTAACCACCGGCCCCATCAGCAGCAAAACTCTGATCAGACTGCCAGGTGAAAAAATAAGAAGTAAAACTAATTGCAAAAATGATTGATAAAACCAACAACAAAAAACCAACAACCTTGCGGGTTGTATCGTTTTTTAGGGTTGCCGCTTTCAGGATTTCTTTACCAGAAATTTGTTCCGATTTATCGGAAGGCCTTTCTTTTAAAAAATCGGCATTTGTTTTTGATTTCTTTGAGGATTGTTTTGGAGCTGCACTCATGTTGATTCACGAAAATAAAACCGAAATCCCCTTAATTCTGATGTACTTATTCACAGAAAAAAGAGTGTGTATTATATCAATCAACGTAATTTAACCGGCAATATTTCAACTATTTAGCTGAAATACATGTCCCTCCAAAGCCAAATAGGTAGACAAGTGCATTTTCTTGGCTTCCAACAGCAACGGCTCGAGATCGAGATAACGTGCGCTGTAATGACCAATTAATAAATTTTTCACATTGGCATTATTCGCAATTTGCCCAGCTTGTAACGCTGTTGTATGAAAGGTTTCCTGTGCTCTGGCAAGTCTATCGTGCAGAAAAGTTGCTTCGTGATAAAGCATGGTCACATTTTCAATATAGGGTACAATGCTTTCATCAAAAATTGTGTCTGAAATATAAGCAAACTTACGATTTTTGTATCCCGGCAAAGTGAGTGTTTCGTTCGAAATTTCAATTCCCCTTGAATTCATAAAATGCTCACCAAATTTCAGTTTTTCATAATATGTAACTGGAATTTCGTAACGTTCGCAAGCCTCAACATTGATTTTCCTTTCAGAACCCCTTTCTTCTATGATAAATCCCGTGCAAGGAATTCTATGTTTCAAGGGAACAGTATGTATGGCAAAATCTGAATGTTCGAGGATTGTCTCAAATTGATTTGGATTGGTGAAGATATAATGAATGTCAAAATTCAATCGGGCATCACCGATGCTCAAAATGGTATCCATAATGGGCTTTAAATCTACCGGGCAAATAATATATAGTGGATCTACTCGACCAAACAAGGCCATAGATGTTACCAAGCCTGGAAGTCCAAAGTAATGATCTCCATGTAAATGAGAAATTAACACATATTTTATTTTCTGCAGTTTAAGATTGTATTTTGTGATTTGCAACTGCGTGGCCTCACCACAATCGATTAAAAAATAATGCTTATCCAAACGAACATACTGTGCACTCGGATTTCGATCGCGGGTTGGGGTGGCCGACGAAGTGCCAAGAACTGTTATTTCAAATGGTTTCTGCATTGACGAATCAATATTAACTCGAAAGCCGCCAAAATCGTGCCATCTTTGTGCAAAATTGAGTAATTCCTCAAATTATTTTGTAGACAACAATTTTTCCAGCGCTGAAGTAACCTCTGCGTAGGTGATTAATTCAATACACGGTGTGGTTTTCACACATTTTATTTGATTGCATGGATTGCAATCTAAAACCTTATGAATCACCACAGAGTCACTGTTTTGATATGGGTAAAACACATTTGGAACCCCTGGGCCAAACAGCCCAATAACAGGTTTCCCTGTTGCGTTTGCAATTTGCAATGGGCCACTTTCATTGCCAATAAACAATTCCGACATACAAATAATCTCATGCAAAACAAGAAGGGAATCCCTTGTTTCTAGAGTTTTAATGTAATCAGCGTTATTTTTAATGGAGTTCAAAATATGCGATTCATCTTTCGTACCAACCACAACCGACAATAGATGATGATTTTCCCACAAATACCTCGAAATCTGCGCAAATCTATCGGCTGGCCATTGTCTGAGTTCCCGCCGTGCAGCAGGGTGTATCACAACAAACTTACCATTGACGCCTATTTCCAACAACCGATTTTTTGCCAACTCGGTATGTGAAGCATGTGCAAATAATTTTGGCGTGAAATGCGAATCATTTGTATTCAAACTTTCGCAAAAATTGCGAAGCATGGGCTCTATGATTCTAAAATTGGTGAGAGTTTCATGAGCTTGGTTACCCCTTTGCTTGAATCTAACTGTCCCTCTGTCTGCACGAAATATACGAGTTCGCCAAATACTTTTCCAAAAAGTTGTCCAATTTCCCCTAAGCTCTACCCAGATATCGTATTTCTCCATCTCGCTATAATTCAACAAAATGCGATCCACATTGGGGTCGTATTCTATTAAAGTTTTCACAAAGGGTTTACACAGAACATCAATTTTAGCATTGGGAAAAGCAAGCTTTAACTCGGCAAAAACATTAACGGCACCAACCATGTCACCAATTTCATCCAGTTTCACGCAGAGAATGCGTTCAATCGATGCGCTGCTTAATGTCTGTCGTCCCATAATTCGGAAAACAGCATTCAAACATTTCGACAGAAACATGTTTGCAGCATACAATATTTTTTCCGCGTTTATCAAAGCTTAAACAGCGTTTAAAGGATAAATTACCGGTTGAGAAGGCACCGCATCTGATGCAATTTTAGGTACCATTAAATTCAGTAGGTATAGTCCGTCCTCTACAAAATTTTCAACATAAATCAACTCTGTGATACTTGAATTCAATCGAGTATTAGAGGGATATTGCCACCAAATTCTATGAGCTGCAAGTGCTCCGGCATCTTCCTCCGGGTCTACAGAGGGTAAATCTGTTAGAATGTGTTCAAAGCCTAAATCCACCAATTTCTGCATGGCATTTAATGCAAAGTAAGGAGGATTGTTTCCAGACCAAATTTGATTTTTCTTTGAAATGTTATTGGGAGTGGTTCGAATGATGATGGCTTCTGTTTTTTTGAAATCTATTTTACTGAGCTCGGATTCTGAAATGATCCAATCTTCACCATCTTGCACCAACGGAATTGTGATTAATTGAGCACTAAAAAAGTATTTTTGTAGCACATCGCTCACCGAAATTCTCTCTGATGCAATATGCCCAACACCTTCAGTATGTGTACCATTGCCATGTGCGCAATAGGTCACAACCTCACAGTTGGCACTTCCACCCTCTTTTACGGAACCAACAAATGTACCAACCCTAATGGGCTCAATAGTAGGATAATTGATATGAAAGGCGTTTGGATTTTCAAAGTTTGGACCAAAACCCAGGGTAATATGCAGTGGATTGTTTAAATCTGCCGAATAGCGTTGACCGCTAATTTCTAGTGAAAAATGCATCTCTTCAAAGTTGATAAAAATCTGTGTAAAAGAAAAATTAATCTTAACTATTCCAATTCAAGTGCTTCTTCTAATAAATCAAGAAACTCTTCATGTGTGATTTCATAGGCCCCAAATTGGGCAATATGGTCGTTTAAATATTGGCTATCGAGCAATTTAAATCCATGTTCTCTCAAAAATTCAACCAAAAAAACCAAACAAATCTTACTTGCGTCGGTCACTCGATGAAACATACTTTCCCCAAAAAAGGCCTTTCGAATGCAAACACCATACAAACCACCAACAAGCTCTCCATTTAAATATGCCTCAAAGCTGTGGGCAAATCCCTCGTAATGCAGGGCAATATAAGCCTCTTTAATTTCATCGGAAATCCAAGTATCGTCTTCACGATTCAGTGAGCATTGTTCAATCACTTCAGGAAAATTGCGATTGATGACCAATTCAAATTTGTTTTTACGATACAATCGCATCAGATTTTTCGACACTTTGAAATGTTCATCAAGTGGAATGATGCCTCTTTTCAATGGAGTATGCCAATAAATTGCATTTCCATCATCTGGATCTGCCATTGGGAACGAACCCGACAAATATGCTTGGATGAGAATCTGTGGCGTTAACAACATTTCTGCAAAAGTAATTCAACATAAAATGTGTGAATTCATTTTTCTGA
>CAZYBT010000122.1:0-5858 GCA_964645755.1 uncultured Rhizobium sp. | reverse complement strand
AGGGATTTTTTCGAAATGTCAAGAAAAATATTGAGAATTTTTTTAAGATTTTAGAATCATTCAACCACTGTGACCAACCTGCTTACATTCTTTTGGTTAGCACTTAATTGTACAATATAATTTCCTTTGCGCAATCCCGATAAATCTATTTCTATTTCAAATCTGCCAACTCCGTACTCCTTTGGTTCTTTGTAATAAACCCGCTCACCCAAAGGATTATATACCGATAAAGCCAACCTACCACCGCCGTCACTATTAAATGCTACTTGGAATTTACCAGTACTTGGATTCGGCCAAACCTCAGAAATCTCTATCTGCGTCATAAAATCGGCAAAATCATCCAATCCCATAGGATTACTCTTGAAAATTGGCAACGTGTTATAATCTACACCATTCATCAAAATCTTTACATCTGATGCTGCCAATTCAAACCAATCTCTAAGCACACTTGCATACACCTGCCTGAAATCAAATTGCATTGGAACATTGTCATTCACCGTTGTTGTAGACGGTATATTCGCATTGTTTCCAATAATTCCGGGTTGAACAGCTTCACCAAAAACAATCATTGGGGCTGCTGCGCCGTGATCTGTACCCCCGCTTGCATTACTTTGAATTCTTCTTCCAAATTCACTAAAAGTCATTCCAACCACTCGGTCACTCAAACCCAATAATTTTAAATCATCTTGAAATGCTGCAATTCCATCACTCAATCGCTGCATTAAAGTTGCATGTGTGCCCGTAGATGTATCACCCGTTTCAACCTGATTGCTGTGCGTATCAAACCCTCCCAAACTCACCATATAAACTGGCGTTTTTAAACCCCCACTGATTAATTTGGCTACAATTTTTAATTGGTCCGCCAAGGAATTTCCAGATCCATACTTTGTGCTCAAGTTCTTTCCTTTGCTCGCAGCGCTTTTAACCACGGTTGCATACTGATTTGTTTGCTGTGTTAAATCTCTGATAAAAGCCAATTCTAAGTCTTTGGGTGTACTGCCATTGCTCCCCGTATTTCCATCCACCAAATTATAAAATGTTGTTGGATCTGTAATGGCCATCCCCATACTCACACTTGGACCCATAAAGTTCAAAGATACCAATGGACCAATTTGAATGGCAACAGGATCAGGCATATTAGAATTCGGATATCCTGTTGGAAAATTTGGATAACGCTTATCCAAATACCGACCCATCCAGCCTGTTGCTACCATTTTATCGCTATCAGATGCACTCATCCAAATATCTGTGGCTCTAAAATGTGAAAAATTTGGCTGAGGATAACCTATTCCCTGTATTGTATTTACAAGTCCATTATTGAACATCTGCTGTAAGCCAGTCATTTTAGGATGAAACCCAGTTTTTAAAGTTCCGCTCAATTTTAAAACTTTCGCCTCATCCAGCACTACATTGCTTCTAGCTTTTGATAAATTTGAATATTGATCCAAAGGTACAACCATATTCAAACCATCGTTTCCACCATTCAATTGAATGATAACCAAAACCCTATCATTTACATTGCCTCGTTTACCAATGGCTCCCAACAACGAATTTTCGCCATATGTTCTCAAACTCATTCCGTTTAGAGATACCGGCAACACACTTGCTGCAGCTGCCGATTTAAAAAACATCCTTCTTTTCATATTCGTTGTTTTATGATAATTGATATTCCGATAAATTCATGATACTCTTGTACAAACTCTTTAATTTCGACGTAGCCGATGCCAATGATGCTGCATGATCTGGATCCGATGCATCGGTTGCCGACCGATACTCATCACTCCAATTGTAATCTGGAATTCCTCCAGGCAATAATATTTCCCTCAATGATGCAATTTGATTACTAGATAACGACATAGGGAGCAAAAACTCACACGCATCTGATATCAAAGTGTCAGCTTTTTTGGGATCTGTAAACTGTTTTGTGACTACCCATGGGTCAATCATAAAGGTATATGATTTTACTTTATGACCAATCCACAATAAATAATCTTGAAACTGATTTCTCTTCGGCAATGAATCACTGTTGATCCAAATTCGATGATATAACGGCATTTGATACCAAGCCTCCCAACCTGAAACACTTGGTGGATCTCCCAAATTCATCTGAGTTAATTGTCCATAATAACTTCCTACAGCATAAATCTGATAATTTGCCTCGTAATCTGTAGCCGTCGGAAAAGCCATTTCCCATTGCCTCACCAGTCCAGCCTGATGGGTTAACGGATCTTTAATAACACATGCACGATTCCAAGAATCATAAAAATGCTCACTCTCAAACAATGCCTTTAACACCGGTTTAATTTCATAGTTATTGTCCCTAAAAATCTTTGCCAAAGGCTCTATTACATTCGTTTCAGCCGACGCATCTATTTCATAGTAAACAAAATAGCGATATAATTTCCTGCATACATGTTTCGAAACTTCATCAACAGCAAAAATCATATTCAACAATTCATCGAGTTCCTGAGTACCCGCGGTAACACCTGTTTTTCCTGTTACGGTTTTGTTGCCGTAAAAAGATGAAAACGTTTTATTCGAAGTGTCGTGGTTCACCGCTGCAAAACCAGTAGAAAATGGCGTTGTTGTGAAATTGATATTAAATCCTGTAAGTACCCGTGCAGCTGCCTTTACATCATCTTCGGTATACTGACTTCCGGGACCTTTTCCAAGAGTAAAAAGCTCTTGTAACTCTCGAGCATAGTTTTCATCAGGGGCATTTTTTGTATTCAAACGACCATTGAGGTAATAAAGCATGGCAGGATCCAAAGTTATTTGCTTTACAAGTGATTTAAAATTCCCCAAAGCATAATCATTCAATACTTTAACATAATAATATCCAATTGAAGCTACAGGAACATCTGCCAATTGCACCGGCATGTGATTGTGCCAAAACACAATCATTTTTTCCATAATTGTTGTTTTTTGACGCGCCGGGAGCGACCAAAGCCAACTTTTTAAACTAATTTTTCTACTTCCTTCTAACGCCACGTTTAAAGGTGAGTTTACCCATGTACTTCCATAACTTACAGCAGAGTCTGGTGTTTGATTCTGATAATTGTTCACCGGCGGTGAGAACGTATATTGAGTAACATCAAGCAATGCATCTACAGCTTCAGAAACCGTTTTTGAAGCAAATGCATTGATTTCTGAAACTTTAGGGCCATAAAGCGTTCTCCTGAGCAAATGCGCCGCTTCCGCTTTTGTCCAACTTCCACTGTATTTGTTGAGTCCAGTTGTGGTTCTTCGTGTAACTTTTGGCACGATTGTTTCCTCGGTTTTTTTATTTTTGAGGGACAAAAACTGTCTGCGATCCATGTTCATAATGATTTAATTACCAATTAGACGTGAAAATATAGAAAAAGTTAATAGAATCAACACGAATCAATGAAAAATAATTCTATTGATATCTATTTATATTCTGAAAAACACCTGTCCATGGTGATAACTTACCTTTTCACCATTTTCTTTGAGAACAAGAATTCGACCAAATTCATCGACATCTAATAATGTCACTTCAGAAATTTGCTGAGTATCTGCATGAATAATCCGGATAATTTGATTCAAATTCATCAATTTTTTCTGAAACATCAGATGAATTGTAGGCTTGGTTATTGAATCTATTCCAGAAACAATATGTTTACATAAAGATTCAGCCAAGTTAAAAAAATTCAAATTTGAAACGCCAAAATCTTTCAAACTTGCAGCATGGGGCAACTCCGGTGACCAATTTGTTTGTTCCACATTCACGCCTACACCCAAAACTAAATATTTGATATTTTCTATTGTTTGAACCTGAAACAACAACCCCGCTATTTTTTTATAGTTGCAATAAATATCGTTTGGCCATTTAATGACAACATTTTCACTTAGGTAAGACTGAATAAATTCACAAATAGAAACAGAGATAGACTTATTCAAACAAACAAAATCAACCTCCTCTATTAGAGGAATGGCAATGGTAAAGGCTAAATTTTTTCCCGGTTCAGATATCCAATTATGACCACCTTGTCCACGTCCGTTTGTCTGAAAAAATGTAAAAATGGACAAAGTTGGTGGTTGAATATCCATTGATTGGAGCGATTTCAATTTATTTTCAACCAACGAAACACATAGTGTTTGCGTGGATTCACATTGATTGGCGTAAAAAATTTCTACCCCTGAAACAAATTGATGAAACTGAATGTCTGTCAAAATTCCGAACTTTGCACAAAGTAACGAACAAATGAGTAAAAATAAATCAGATGAATTGGAAGCAATGGTAGCGGTAGCTGTTCATGGTTTGCAAGAGAAAAAAGGATTAAAAATTGTTTCAATAGATTTAAGAGGGATAGGTGGGGCGTTTGCCGATTTTTTTGTGATATGCCATGGATCTTCAAGTCGCCAAGTAGATGCGTTGGCCGACAGTGTAGAGGATGAAATGAGAAAAACTTTGAGTGAAAAACCAAAGCACAGAGAAGGCGGAGAAAACGCGGAGTGGGTATTATTAGATTACTATAACATTGTAATTCATATCTTTTCGGAAGAAAAGCGAGCATTTTATGGCTTAGAAGAGTTGTGGGGTGATGGAAAAATCACGGCTTACGAAGATTAATTTCAATAAAAATTTGTTTTATTAGAAATTTTATCTAATTTTGCACCCCCAACGAAAACGAACTGGCCCGTTCGTCTATCGGTTAGGACATCTCCCTTTCACGGAGGAAAGAGGGGTTCGATTCCCCTACGGGCTACAAATAAATCGCGGGATGGAGCAGTGGTAGCTCGTCGGGCTCATAACCCGAAGGTCACAGGTTCGAGTCCTGTTCCCGCTACTAAGAGAGAAAAGTCGTCAATTATGGCGACTTTTTTCGTTTTACGCCTCTCCAAAACCCTTGTAAATATTGGGATTATGCGAAAAAAATCATTCACCGAACGAGTTAGATAACGCCTGTTTGACGGGTTGATGACCAAGCCCCTTGGGAACACTTTTTTTTACAATCTCAGCTTTGTTTCTAAATCGGAAGAATCCCAGCAATACTGTATGTTTCGGGCAATTTCAACTGCTTCTTTAATGAAGAATTCGGAGTTAGATAACTTTTTTCGAAGATCAAATAATCGTTGTTCTTTTTCAGCTTTTTCCTGCTTAATTTGATCTTGAAATAGCTTGTACTATCATGAAACAAATTTGCTGAAATAATCAAAAACCAAACAATGACATGCCTTAATCTTGATCTCAATTCAAATTCCGAAATTCCAAGGGAGTTTTACCAGTTTTTTGTTTAAACAAACGACTGAAGTATTGCGGATATTCAAAACCTAACTGATATGCTATTTCGTTAACAGATAAATCTGAATTTAACAAAACATTCTTCGCATGGTCAATAACAACATGATGAATGTGCTCCTGAGCATTCATGCCAGTTTCTTTTTTGAGTAAATCACCAAGGTAGCCTGGAGACAAATGAACAGTTTCTGCAAGATATTTCACCGTAGGCAAACCATTAAGGGGTGTTTCTGTAGAAAAATACTGTTTCAATATCGTCTCTACTTTCTCTAACACATCTCTATTTGTGGCTTTGCGGGTAATGAACTGTCTTCCATAAAAGCGATTGCAATAATTTAATAAAAGTTCAATGGTTGAAACAATGATCGTCTGACTATAATCATCGATGTTTTCTTTAACTTCCGACTGAATTTTTACAATGCAATCGTAAAGCAACTGCTTTTCTTTTTCAGATAAATGAAGCGCTTCTGCCATCTCATATGAAAAGAAAGAATAGTCCTTCATTTTGGAATTAAGTGAAGTATTTCGAATCAAATCAGGGTGAAAAAATAAGCCCCAACCCATTGGATTATCTCGGGGCTCAATTTCATTATCA
>CAZYBT010000121.1:0-6010 GCA_964645755.1 uncultured Rhizobium sp. | reverse complement strand
GTGGCGATATTCAACAGGTTCAACAACATAAGTTTCGAACACGCGAACGGAAATAACGGATTGTTGGAAAGATGCCAAAGCAAATCACCACCGCGCTTTTATTCCCGAAAGCGAGTAATTGTGATGCCGTAGGCAGGTCTTCTGACTTCCCCATTTTAGGCGCCTTCCCGTTTACACAGTGGCATAGAAGCCTAAAATTACATCTTTTCAGATGGGGGTTACAGCTGCGGGTACAGTCTCGGTCTTACACCGATGTTCCCTTTTCATTTCTTAAGATCAGCCATGATCTCTCGAAAACCTAAACACCGATACAAAAATACTGTTTTGTTGAACAATGCATAGGGCATGTTTTCCACAAAATAGATTCATCGAAAATGTAAGTGGTCTGTCGAGAATCGGATGAAACATCCTTTTTCAACCTATCTTTGTACGATGCGAGGGCTATTTTTACTTTGTTTTACAGGGGCATACTCTTTGGTGTTTGGACAAAATATTCCGTCGGTACAACCTAAAAAAAATGTTGAAAAGTTAACTTTGAACCGTTGTATTGAGTTGGCATTGTCTCAGAACCTTGATATTCAGCTATCAGCAATTTCGATGCAAAATGCTGATAATGAATACTCCCAAAGCAAATTTAACTTATCTCCAGAAATTTCAGGCAATGCTGGACAATATTACCAAAGTGGAAGGAGCATAGACCGCTTTACCAACCAATTTGTTCAAACTACCATTGGAAGTAATAATTTCCAATTGCAAGGTAACTGGGTTTTATTTGCTGGGGGACAATTACGCAATGCCGTTAATCAAGCCAAATACAATAAATTCGCCACCGAACAAGATTTGATTCAAACGAAACAAACCGTAGCACTCAATGTTGCACTGACGTATTTACAGTGTTTGCAGGCAAAAGAACAAGAAAAAGCCAGCCAGAATACAGTGAACAACAATCTTCTCGAAGTCGAGAGAATTACCAAGCTTTTGAATGCCGGAATGGCAAATGAGGGAATGTTGTGGTCGGCTAAAGCACAGCATTTGAATGGGTTATCGTTACTCACTCAGGCAGCCAATGCCTTCAAGACTTCTGTAAACAGCCTAAAAAACTTACTGATGATTCAACCTGAGGTTGAAGTTGAATTAATTGAAGTCGAAAATATCGATATCGAAAAGAAATCATATCCGATTTCACTCGGAGAACTGATCGATAGCGCCTTTGCTAAACGACCAGAAATTCGCGCTGCACAATACCGCGTTGAAGCTGCTCAGTTTTCAGTGAAAGTTGCCAAAGGTTCACTTTACCCAACGCTGAGCATTGGTGGCAACTTAAATACCGTTTATTCCGACAATGCAAAAACTATAACTGGAATGAGCTTGATCGGCTCTCAAACCATTGGCGTAGTTAAAAATTCTTTAGAGTTGGTGGAGGCTCCGCTATTTGCCTACAACACCCAAACAATTGATTTTGGCAAACAAGTGAAAGACAATTTCGGCCAGAGTTTCGGCGCCACTTTGTCACTTCCGATCTATGGAAAATTGCAGGTGCACAATCAAATCAACAAAGCAGAGCTCGGATTGCTGCAAAATAAAATTTCCCTAAAAAAGAACATTCAACTCGTTCGTAATGACGTCAATACAGCCTATATCAATTTCGAAAATAGTTTGTCGAAATACATCGCATTAGAAGAAACTTGGAATGCTCAAAAGAAAAATCTAGATTTTGTGAAAATTCGCTTTTCTGGTGGTCAAGCCTCTCAATTTGAACTTCAATCTGCGGAAAATGCAAATCTTTCTGCCTACCAAAATCTCATATCGGCGAAATACGAACTTGTATTTCGAAAATTATTTCTCGATTTTATTTACCGTAACACCTTTATCCCTCAAAATAATCAAGAATGAAAAAGAAAAAAGCGATATGGATTGGCATTTCAACAGTGGTTGCAGTGCTTATCTTGGTTAAAATCTTCAATTCAGGACAAAAGCCAGTTGAAATTAGCACTGAAAAAGTGAGTTCGAGAAACATCACCGAAGTGGTGAGCGTTACGGGCAAAATCCAACCTGAATTCGAAGTGAAAATCAGTCCCGACGTTTCTGGCGAAATCACCGAAATGCTTGTAAAAGAAGGAGATAGCGTAACCAAGGGACAATTGTTGTTGCGCATCAATCCAGAATTGTATCAAACCACCATGAGCCAATTGAAGGCCAATTTAGACAATGCAAAAGCGGGATTGGCATCGAGCGAAGCACAACAAATCAAGGCAAAAATGGCTTTAAATCAAGCGGAGATTAATTTCAAACGTCAAAAACAACTGCATGATCAAAAAGTGATTAGCGATCAGGAATTTGATAACGCGAGATTGCAATTTGAAAACAGCCAGGCCGATTATACCATTGCTTCCAAAAACATTTTGGCTTCGCAGTTCAATGTGAAAAGTTTGATGGCCCGTGTTGAAGAAGGATCAAAAAATTTGGGGAGAACCAGCATTTATGCCCCAGCGTCTGGAATTGTGACTCAGTTGAACAGTGAAAAAGGCGAACGTGTGGTGGGAACTGCGCAAATGGCTGGAACCGAAATCATGAGAATTAGCAATTTAGGAACGATGGAAGTGCAAGTGAACATCAATGAAAACGACATAGTAAGGGTACATCGTGGCGATAGCGCCAACATCAAAGTGGATGCTTATTCTGATAGAATTTTCAAAGGAATTGTGACAGAAATTGCGAATTCTGCGAAATTCAATGTGGCTACAAACATGAATGAACAAGTGACCAATTACACGGTTAAAGTGAGATTGCTACCAAGCAGTTACAAAGATTTGATTACTAGCAAAACACCGCAACCATTTTTCCCTGGAATGACGGCGTCGGTGGATATTCAATCGATGACAAAATCGAACGTGTTGTCCATTCCGATCTCTTCATTGACCACCAGAAATCCCAATCCCAATGCTTCATTGGAAAAGAAATCGAACAGCACCACCATCAATACTTGGGTTTTCATATATGACGGAGATAAAGCAAAGGCCGTAAAGGTAAAAACAGGCATTCAAGACATTGATTACTTTGAAGTTGTTGAGGGACTCAAGCTTGGAGATGAAGTTATTTCGGAACCATCAATGGCCATTGCAAAAACCCTAAATGATGGAGATAAGGTAAAGAGGAAAAATGGGAAAGGTTTATAAATGTTTATAAAGGTTTATGAGGGTTTATAAAGGTTTATGAGATTCGCGAACCTTAAACCATAAACTTTCAACTTTAAATTTTATAATTTTACAGAGAACATTTTCCAAACCACTTATAACGGTTGCGGGCGATGTATCGATAAATTGAATTTCGGAGAAACTTGGGAATGATTTTGAAGATATAGAGAAACTTCCAAGGTAGAGGTAATTGTCTGAATATTTCAAGGACGGCATCAGATTCTGTGAGAATTTCATTGTTGTTCAAATACACGATAGAATCTGGTAGATTTTGAGGAAAATGTGGGGGTAGCAATGTCTGGGCCAGTTCTGACTGCAGAGAATGGATTTCAAAAATTTGATGCTTATCGTACTTTTTCAAGAAACGAACACTTGCATTGCACAAATTACAAACGCCATCAAAAAAGACTGCTTTCATTTACATTTATTGGAGTAATTGGGATGCAATTTAATGGCTGAGTTGATTTCATTTTGCGTATGACGATAATATTACACAATTTTATATTTAAAAATTCATTAAAATCAATTAAACGTAACCTATTTTAAACTTACGGCCTCAAATCTCTTTTATCTCCCTAATCCATCTAATCCCCCTAACCCATCTAACTTTTTTTTGTTTTACTAATTACAGAAGATATCTGGAGATGCTTAATTCACAATTAATTTCATGGTGCGGGTTTCATTTGTTTCAATGTTTCGACCTTTGACATGATAAATCCCTGGTGATAAACGACTGATATCAAAGTTTTCACTTTCTGGTAAAGTTTGTTTTTCAATAAATTGTCCTTGAACAGTATAAAAACTCGCTTCAATAATTCCATGGTAATAAGGAATAGCAATTCGAACTTTGTTTTTAGCTGGATTGGGTTGGAGCATCATAGGAGCATCCCATTCGGTTTTAGCTGGTTTATTTTCATAAATAAGCCCTACGGTGTCTGTTTTGAATACAAAAACCAAATCAGAACTGAAATCGCCACCAAGTAAAATAGATCTACCATTTGCAATACCATAAAATCCACCATCATTGCTTTGTTTCATTTTTTCTATTGTGATATCATGGTTTGGATAATCGCCAAAGATTTTATCACGTCTCCAAATCACATTAAAATTCGAATCCATCATAAAAATTGATTCGCCACCATACAGTAAAATATTTCCATTTTTCAATGGCAAATGATGTCTCCAAACTGGTTTATTTCGAATTTGCTGCACTTTGACACCTTGCTGATTGACCACAAAATATGAAAATTCAGATTTAGGGGCAGGCTGGTATATAGAAAGTAAAAACAATGAATCTTTGTATGGGGCTATATCATAAACCGTTACACTATAATCCCAACGACCGTAATACCAATGACCATCTACATAGTGACGTGTTTTTAGATTCCCAAGACTGTCGGTTGTCGTAATGTCCCAATATTCACAATTATGTGCATCATTTCCAAGGAACAGATATCCATCATTTGTAGGAAATATTCTCAAAAAAAACCTACTTTGATCTTTATCGTACCAGGTTTTCTCCCATTTCAATTTACCAAACAGATCCACACAAGCAATCCAAAAATGAAAAGGAGTACCGCATCCTATTTCCCATTTTCCCCCAGCGACTACAAACTCTTTACGTTTGTTATTGTAAAGCACATCACAAAAAGTTTGTGATGAATCTTTATAATTTGAAATGAATTTTCGAACCAAATAATTTCCTTTCTCGTCTATTGTGGTTAAATTATCACTTCCAAACAAATACGATTGTGAAGAATGATTCTCCGTTCTCAAAATACTGACAACATTTGAAATTTCTTTATTCCAAAGGATATTCCCTTCTGAATTAATTCGATAAATCGAATTCGCATTATTCATGGTTACTAAATATCCATTTTTATCATCTTCTTGAATATCAGTTGATCCATTATTTTGAAAAACTCTAGAAAATGTATTTTGCTGAGATATTGCGTACTGAAAAAAGGTCAAACACCATACTAAACTCAAGAATTTGAGCTTAGAAAACCATGTATTTTTCATTTGTAACTTTTCCATTTTTAGTGTCTTTAATTTGGATTGAATAAATTCCCGGAGTTAAATTGTGTTTATTCAAACAAGAATAATAAAAAAAACTTCCAAAGCATTGATTTCATTTTGTTTATGACGATAAAATTACACAATTTTATATTTAATAATTCATTAAAATCAATTGAACACAACCTATTTTGAATTTACTGCCTCAAATATCTAATCCATCTAACCCATCTAACCTTTTTTTTTTTCTTCTTACAGAAGATATCTGGAGACGCTTAATTCACGATTAATTTCATGGTGCATGAAGTTACTGAGTTGTGAATTGCTTTCAAAATTGTATTTTTACACCTGATTCACATCGCACAATGGTATTTAAACAAATTAATCAATGTTGTGAATTGCTTTCAAAATTGTATTTTTACACCTGATTCACATCCTACTGGCTATGAAGTTACACTTCAAGCGAGTTGTGAATTGCTTTCAAAATTGTATTTTTACACCTGATTCACATCCTTATCAATTACAACATCTCCACTACCTAAGTTGTGAATTGCTTTCAAAATTGTATTTTTACACCTGATTCACATCCACAACGACTTCCAATTTGGAGCAGTTCTGGTTGTGAATTGCTTTCAAAATTGTATTTTTACACCTGATTCACATCTTGTATGTGGTGAAAATGCAATGGCTCAAGGTTGTGAATTGCTTTCAAAATTGTATTTTTACACCTGATTCACATCGCCAACACAAGTATAGTTTTAAAACCAAACGTTGTGAATTGCTTTCAAAATTGTATTTTT
>CAZYBT010000120.1:0-6369 GCA_964645755.1 uncultured Rhizobium sp. | reverse complement strand
GACGTTGACCGGTGCTCAAACGGATGATGGTATTTTCATAATCAGCGGGGTTTCCGGCACCGTAAATGCAGCTAACACTGGCCACAACAATCACATCCCTCCTGCCCGACAACAACGTTGAAACCGTGCTCAACCTCATTTTCTCAATTTCCTCATTGATGTTGAGGTCCTTTTCAATGTAAGTATTTGTGGTAGGAATGAACGCTTCAGGCTGATAGTAATCGTAATAACTCACAAAATACTCAACCGCATTGTTCGGAAAAAACTGCTTAAATTCACCATACAGCTGGGCCACTAAGGTTTTGTTGTGACTCAAGACCAAAGTAGGTTTTTGCGTTTGTTGAATCACATTGGCAACCGTAAAGGTTTTCCCTGAACCTGTTACCCCCAATAAGGTTTGCGCCCGAAGTCCCTCATGAATCCCTTCAACCAATTGCGCAATTGCCTGGGGCTGATCGCCTTTAGGCGTGAAGGGTGACTCTAAATTAAATTCGGGCATTTCGCAAAGTTACAAAGAAAATGCCCCGAATTTTCGCTTCTTCGATTATTCAATGATCAACTTTTGCGAATACTGTTTGCCGTCAATCTCTACCATTACCGCATAAATACCCGCAGCAAAATTGGTGCAATTGAGTTCGTATCTGCCAGCAATCATGATGCCTTTGTGTACCACACTGCCCCCAGCATTCATCACCAGAATATTTGCGTTTTTCACAAAAAATAATGGAGAAAAGATGTGCACTTTCTGCGACGCAGGATTCGGATACATTTGAATACCAACACTTTCAAAGTCATTCGTTGAAGCAGGCTTTTGAACCGTCACCGTCTTCGATTTTTGAGTCCCCAAACAGCCAAAACTATCGGTTTCCGTCACTTTAACAGTGGCCGTAATCGGTGGCGTATTCCATTTGATTACTACTTGACTGCTGTTTCCACCACTCAACTTTGTACCGCCAGTAATCACCCAATTGTACACCGACTTGTTCTTGGCAACCACCACATTGAAGGTGTCTTGTGCCAATAAAGTGGTGGCCTTGCCCACAATGTTCACATCAACTGGTTTCGGGAAAACCACCAAGGTATCCATCACAGAGTCAATGCAATACATCCCCAAACGCTCCACCAATTTCACAGGGTAAATACCGGGAGCGGCATAAATTTTCAATCCATTTTTTAACGTATCAATACCGCCAACACCATAAGTCCATTGATGCTTTAATGCCTTAATCGGCGTTGATTTATTCGTCAAACTGAACATGTTGTTTGTGATGCATTGGCTGTCGTTATTGACTAAAAATTGGGCAATGGGCTTTTCAAAAACCGTGATTGAATCAGACCAATTTTCGGTGCATCCATCTTCGTTGGTTACAATTAAATTCACTTGGTATTTGCCACTTGTGTTAAACACACATTGGGTGGTTTTATTCATGGTTTTCACCAAAGTGTCTGCCCCAAAATCCCAAGCAATGTCCGTGATTTTACGCCCAAAACTGTCCGATGTATTTGTAAATTCAACGGGTGTAGTTGCACAGGTTTGAGAATATTTAAAATTCACCTTCATGCATTTGGTATACACATACCAAAGTTCATTTCCGTATTCTGGGTGGTCTGCGGTGAAGTACAAAGTATCGTTGTGCAAGGTCAACAATGATGGGTTCGTGCTTTCTGATCCCTCATAAACCTCTTGAATCATGGTTGTAATTTTGCCGTTTGTACGCCACAGTTCTTGACCGTTTACACCATCATTCGCACTGAAATACAACCACTTACCCGCCACTGTCATGTTTAATACATTCGAAGAAATCGATCCTTTTTGAATGTCCTTCACCAAATAAGTGCCAGCAGTGGTTCCGTTTGTCACCCACAATTCGTTTCCATTGCTTCCATCATCGGCCAAGAAGTACATGAGGGTGTCTACCACCACGAATTTCGTGGGATTGCTGCTGCCACTTCCCGATGCAATGTCTAGGAACAATTCTGTTCCAGAGGCGGTTCCATCGGTACGGTACAATTCCCTTCCTGTGCTTGCTGTGTTGGCAGAAAAGTAGACGTATTTTCCAAACTTTTTTAAATTCGAGGGACTTGAACCTCCCGCACCAGTGAGGATGTCCTTCAAAAGTTTCGTCCCAGCCGTGGTTCCATCAGTGGTATACAATTCTGTACCATACGTGTTGTTTCCTGCGGAAAACAACATTTGAGCGGTATCGAGCACAGTTAAATAAGAAGGATTACTTGAATAATAGCTCGAGTAAATGTCCTTCACCAAAGAAACCGAATTTGATTTCGAAGCTTTATACAATTCAACACCGGTTCCCGAAGTGCCATCAGAGGCGCTGAAGAACAATTGGTCTCTGAAAACGGTTAAATTTCCCACTTTATCACCAAGTTTACTGATGTCTAAAGTCATTACTTTCGAACCATAATTGGTGGGTGTAACATAGTATAAATCGGGATAAAAACCACTTTGATTCCAGGTAAAATAGGTTTTTCCATTGAAGGATGTCCAATTGTCGGCCTGCCCATAATAACTACTACTTGTTGTCACCTCGGTTACGTTCACCCCATCTGAGTAAAAATGATCACCGTAAGAGGAATACGGTTCCGTTGTAAAAAAGACCTTTCCACCAACATTGGTGAGTTTTCGAGGTGCTGAAGAATAAGGTGAGTTGGTACCAATATCTTTCACCAATTTAGTGCGAGAAGAATCACCAGAACTGCGCCACAATTCATCTTTGAAACCAGGTTCATTGGCATTAAAAAGCACCCCACCTTTGTATTCTGCGATAGAGGAAATGCCACTTCCAAGAGTGCCATTGTTCACGTCTTTCAGGAGGGATGTTCCTGAAGCAGTGCCATCGCTCACCCAAAGTTCGCGACCTACAATATTGTCGTTGGCAGAAAAATAGAGTTTGCCATTCCAAGTGTAAAAATTGGTGGGTTGACTTGAACCAGCAGCACCGGCCCAAATGTCCTTCACCCTAGAAATCGATGAACCTTTGCACTTGAACAATTCAATATCACCATAATTTGGAGATTCCTGAGCGGTAAAAAACAAGGTATTTCCAACCGCAGTCATGTTGTTAATTTGGGCATCCGTTTGGATGGGATATAAGTCGCGAATCAGGCCAGTTCCAGAGGAAGTTCCTAAACAACGATGAAGCTCTCTTCCGTTGTAACCTGTTGCTGTGAAATACAATATGGTGTCAACCGCAACCAAACTCATGGGCGAAGAACCAGAATTTCCCGCATCAATGTCTTTCATCAACATCACAGAGGTTCCATTGGTTCTGAACAATTCTTGTCCCACAGTGGCATTATAAGCAGTAAAGTACAACCAACCATTACAAACAGTGAGGTAATTCACACTGGAATAATCTGTTGCAGTAGCGGAAGGCACTTTTTTCGTGCCAGAATCTGTTCCATCAGACTTCCAAAGTCCGAGGTATGTTCCGGGAGAGCCCGGAGTAGTGGCGTTGAAATACAAGGTATCTTTGTAAGCGGCCAATGACGAAATGTAAGAACCCGAAGCCCCCAAGTAAACATCTTTCACCAAATAGGTGCCGCTTGAAGTGCCGTCGGTTCTCCAAAGTTCTTGTCCCACGCTCGACGTCGCCACAAAATACAAAATATCTTTACAGATGGTAAACAAAATTGGTTGAGAATTTGCGGTTCCTGGGTTGATATCTTTCACCATGTAGGTACCCGAATCGGTGCCATCGCTGGTGTACAACTCATAATCGCCGCTTGCGCTTGCTCCTGCAGAAAAGTACAGTTTGTTTTTATACTCAAACAAGTTCACCACACCGGAGTTTCCAACACCTGCACGGATGTCTTTGACCAAAGCTGGAGCGGTAGCACCGCTGTCGAGTTTCCAAAGTTCGCGTCCATAATCGGCAGTAGTTGCAATAAAAAAGAGGGTTTTGCCCACTTTGGTTAAGGCAACTGGATCAGACGAAGAGGGTCCTTTGACGATATCGGCAAACAACTTGGTACCTGCGGTGGTTCCATCGGAGCGCCACAATTCTGTTCCGGAAGTAACATTTGTACCATTGAAATAAAGGTATCCATTGACTTCGCAAAATGCTGTTGGATAGCCATTTAGGTAAGTTTGATTGATATCTTTTGTTAGATGAGGGACTTGTGCTGATAGCTGGGCACAGGCTGTTGCAAAAAATGCAAATAAAAAGTGCGATTTAAAAAATTGCATCCACAAAGGTAGCCATTGAATGAAATGAATGTAACATCGCTAAAAAAATGACGCAGGGTTGATGAACACATTCAACGCGCTGGTATTGAAATTTACCACCGTTAATCCTTTTCTGTAAACATATCGTTACCTTTGTGTGAATGAAGGTGTTCGGCCCCGTTCATGCACTCTATAAATCAAACATCCTAAGGCAAATTGCATTTGCCCTTTTTATCCTTTTTGTTTCTCGTCTCGTTTGGTTTTTTGCCAATAAATTTTGGCTCCCAGCAGTGGGTATTCCTGAGTTTATCAAAGCTTTCCTCTACGGATTTTATTTCGATCTGCCCGTCATCGCTTACCTCTTTGCCCCTCTCTTCATATGGCAGCTTGCCCTCCCCAATTTTAGCCTCAAAAACCCCATTGTTACCAAAATATTGTTCCTAATTCCAAACATACTTTGCCTCATTCTCAATGGAATTGATACCGGTTTCTCCAAAATCAATGGCAAACGCAGCGGATTTGAACTCTTTTCTTTGGCGGGGGACGAAGGAAATCACATTGCCCCTTACCTCACCGACAACATTCCATCGCTCATTGCGCTCATCACCTCTTTTGTTCTCATCTATAAACTTACACCAACCGCGGGAAATGCAACTTTTTTATGGAAAAAAAACCGCATTTTTCGCAACCTCATCACCACACCGGCCATCCTTTTTGTGTGGATCATCGCAGCTCGCGGCGGACTACAACTGAGACCCATTCGCAGTATCGACGCCAGCAATTATGTAGATGCCAATATCAGTCCTCTCGTTTACTCAACCCCACTGAATATCATGAGCACTTGGGACAGAGAAGGGAAGTTTTTCAAGCAAAATACCATGTCACTGCAACAGGCAGAAGCCATACTTGGATTGTTGCAACCCGCTGAAGATCAGGTCAAAAACAAAAAGAACATTGTGGTACTGGTGGTAGAAAGTTTGTCGCGCGATTACACCGGCTTCTTGAATCAATCGCCATATACGCCATTTTTGGATTCTTTGTCGAAACAAAGCATCAATTTCACCCATTGCTTTGCCAATGGCTCAAAGAGCATCGACATGGTTCCTGCCATATTTGCGGGATTGCCCAACCTCATGGAGGAGCCTTATATCATGTCGACCTACAACACCAACATCATTGAAAATGCCTTTTTAAAGCACAAAAAAGTTGGGTATGCATCTGGGTTTTTTCATGGATCAAACAATGGCACAATGGGATTTAAATCTTTCCTCAAGCAAACTGGGGTAGACCATTATTTCGGCATCAATGAATACCCCAACAAAGACCGCGACTATGATGGAAATTGGGGAATATGGGACGAGCCATATTTGAAATACGTTGCAGACTGCATCGATACCATGCACAAACCTTGTTTCAATGCAGTGTTTACGCTATCATCGCACCACCCGTATGCTGTCCCTCAACAATACGAAAAAGCGCTTCCTTTTCATCCGAAAACCATACACCGGGCCATTGCATATACCGATTTGAGTTTGAAACATTTCTTCGAATATGCTTCGAAAAAATCATGGTTCAATGAAACCGTTTTTGTGATCACAGGTGATCACACGAGTCATGGATTGTTGGAGTATTTCTATTGTCCATCAGGACGTTATGAAATTCCATTCTTGATTTATTCCCCAGGAATTGTCCCTCAAAAAATTAAAAAATCTGTTTCTCAATGCGACATCATGCCTACGCTTGCGGCCGCAATGGGCAATGAAATTCACTATGCCGGTTTGGGTAAAAATGCGTTCGATAAAAATTACGAGGGATATTCGATGCATTACGACAAAGGGTTGTATTACATGATTCAATATCCGTATTCAATGGGGATGAATGAAAATGGGGAAGTAAAGGTGTTTCAGAAGCAAATTCGAAATTACCCAAAGCCAACAAAATTGGCACATAACGGAAAGGTTTACAATAAGATGAATGAAACCTTAACCGCCTATTTAACGGTGTTCACAGAACGCTTAAAATCCAATAAATGGAGATAGAATTTTGCGTATCTTTGCAGCAATGCAAGAGGTAGCAAAAAAACCAGAAGAACTCAGCAAAGAAGCATTTATTCAACAAGTTCTTGAAGATTATCGCATTGCCTTTGAAAGCCGTCAGGCTTCACTATTGGGTAGAAAAGAAGT
>CAZYBT010000119.1:0-6503 GCA_964645755.1 uncultured Rhizobium sp. | reverse complement strand
GTGGGTACTTTGGTTACATACAACAGTGCGGTAACTCAAGCCCAAGGAAATGTAACATACAATTGGATGGTAGATGGAAGTGACAACCAAGGCAATATGTCAACATTTACAAATGTGTTCAATACAGATGGAACTTACCAAGTATGTTTGATAGCGAGCGTATGTAATGGAGTGGATACATTCTGTAGGAATATTACTGCCCAAACTCCAAGCAGTCCAGTATTTGTAGATTTTGTGGCAAGTAACCAACGTCCCAAAACAGGAGAAACAGTGTCGTTTGACACAAAAACCGATTTCGGATCAACATTCGATTGGAGTATTTTCCCATCTACTTATAGTTATGTAGGAGGAACGAATGCAAATTCAAGAAATCCAAAAATCGTATTTACACAAGGAGGTTCTTATACATTTACATTGAGAGCTTGGAATGCAGCAGGAACGAGAGCCCTAACAGAGTCAAAAGTCATAAAAACAAAATATGTAATTGCCGTTAAATATTGTACTCCAACAACAGATATGTTGTCGAGTGACGTGGCAATTTCAAAAGTTGAATTGTACCAAGATTCAGTAAATATCCTTGAAAACACTTCAAGTGTAGGTGTTGATGCATATACCGATTATTCAAATGATTTGAACAACAATTTGTCGTTTGGATCATATTATAACATTGTATTAACAAGAAGAACAAATTCAAACCAAGCGAATTTCAAAGCGTGGATAGATTATAATATTGATGGTAACTTCACCGACAATGAGTTGGTGTTAAATTCAGGAGCAATCAGTGGTACAAAAGCAAATGCAACATTTAAAGTGCCTGATTTAGCAGATTGTTTTGAAGGAATCACAAAGATGCGTGTTGCCATTTCATATGGTTCATTTAGCAATACTGCATGTGGTGTAAACATAGTTGGAGAATTTGAAGATTATGGAATTACCTTGAAAAATGATGGTCGTCCTCCAGTGATTACATTAATCGGCGACAGTGTATTGAGAGTTGAGAAAGCGGGTTCATCAAATACATGTTGGCAAGAGGTTGCGAGTAAAACGTACAAAGCAATCGATCCAACAGAAGGAGATTTGACAAGCAAGGTAAAAGTGGAAACTGATTTAGATTGCACAATCCCAGGAACATATTATGTAACGTTTAATTTAACGGATGCTGCTGGAAATAAAGCCAAAGAAGTAGTAAGAAAAGTATTGGTGGTATTGGATAAAACAGCTCCAGTGTTGACGTTATTGGGTAAAGATACTTTTGTAATAGAACAATGCGATGAAACTGTGATTCCATCAGCGGTTGCAAGTGATTTAACAGATGGCAACTTAACCACAAATATTATTGTTACAGGCAATGTAGATAAATCAACAGTTGGTGATTATCCAGTAAGCTACAGTGTGTCTGATGCTCAGGGCAATACAGCAACAAAAGTAAGATTGGTTAAGGTTGTAGATACAAAAAAACCAGGTATTTATAGTTATGGAAAGCGCATTATCAATCAAAAAATTGTACCAATCCAAATAGGTTCATTGTTTGTAGATGATGTAAGTGCATATGATACGTGTAATGGAAGTACCATGATTAATAAGGTTCCGGGTTATAATGGAATGGTGAATACATTGGTGAGAGCTACTTATCCTATTACTTATTTCGCAACAGATATACATGGAAATAAAGCGGTAGAAGATGGATTTACAATTCAATATAAAGTAGATGATTTTATAGCACCAGAAATAATATTAAACACATCTGATACGGTGATTCATGATGTAAATACTTACTATAGCTCTCAGCCGGTGTCGGTTTACGACAACTATTACACAAGCAACAAAGTGAGTGTAGACAAAGTTGGAAAAGTGAATCCATTTGTATTGGGATTATACATCGAGAAATTCACAGCAACAGATGAAAGTGGAAACATAGCTGTAAGAAACAGATATGTAAAAGTTGTAGACAGAATTGCACCGAGTATTATCACAACTGCGGTGAATGTATGTGCAGGTTCCCCATTCTGGGCAATGAGCGATGTGTCAGTAGAAGATAACTATTACAGCAATGATGAGTTGTTTCCATTGGTAACAATTCACTCGCATAACGTTAATATTTGGAAAGCGGGAGTTTACTTTATCAACTACCAAGTAATAGATCCAAGTGGCAACAAATCACAAATCATGATGCGCCCTGTATTTGTTCAATACCCACCTGATTGTGAAAATAGTTTCATGTCGGTAGATAAAATGCCGTTGAACAAGCAAGTAGTGATATCTCCAAATCCAACAAATGGCAAAGTAAAATTTGAGTTTGCATTGAATAACAATGAACCTGTTCAAATATTGATTACTGATATGTTGGGTAAAGAATTGGGAACGATAAAGGCAAATGGCGGATTTGGAAGTGAATCATTTGATTTTAGTGGATATTCAAGTGGTACATATTTGGTTCGAGTAACCAACAAAGGACAATCATTCACTCAAAAGATTGTAGTAACACACTAAGAGCAGAATAGAAAAAGAAGAGAAATTAAAAATTAAGAAAATGAAAACAATTCAAAATATACTAAAAGCAAGCAAGAACAAGATGTTCTTGCTTGCGATGGTGTTTGGAATTACATCTGCAAATGCACAGATGAGTGGTTCTTACACAATTGATGCAACGCAAGCAGCGAGCTCAACAAATTTTGTGAGTTGGACAGCTTTTGCAACAGCATTTAATGCAGCTGCAATTACAGGGCCTGTAACAGTAGATGTAAAAAGCAGTATTAACATCGGTACAGCGTTTGTTACATTGAATGCGAATGCAGGTAGTAGCAGTAACAATACATTAACGATTAATGGTAATTACACCACAATGACTTACACAAGTACGTATGCTGCATTGAGATTGAACGGGGTAGATTACATGACAATTAAAAATTTAACGATTGAAAATACAAATACCACTCCTGGTGCAATTTGGATAACGAATCAGTCGGATTACAATACCATTGATAATGTTACGATGTATTTAAGTGCAAATACATCGGCAACTTCAGGCGCATATTATGTGGCCATGAGTACATCGGTAAGTTCACCAACAGGAACAGGTAGTGCGGCCACAGGAACCACAGGTCAACCGGGTATTGGAAATACCATTTCAAATTGTTTGATGTACACACAATCTGGTGGAGTTGGTCCGTATTATGGGATTACAATGAATGGTAATACATCTAACTACACAACCGCTGCACAAAACAATACTGCAACGGGTAATACCATTAAGAACTTCTATTATTACGGTATTTATCAAGCGTACACCAATGGTAATGTGATTAAAAATAACGATATATCAAGGGTAAACGCAACTTCTGGTGGTAGTGCAACGTTGTATGGAATCTACAGCAACTATTCATATTGTGCGAATAGATCTACTGAAATTTCTAATAACAACATTCATGATTTGCCATTCACAGGCGCTACTACAGCTACCTCAAATTTGTCTAGTTATTATTTGATTTATAATTATTATCCATATGGTAATGCTTCGATTCAATCAAAAATGGATGGAAACATTGGTAAATCTATTCGTTCTACATCCAGCACTACTTATGGTTTTTATGCTTACTATCCGCAATATTTCTCAATTAGCAACAATTTAATTGACGATATTCAGGCGAGCGGTACATCAGCAACAAATTACATGATGTACGTTTATTATCCGAGCAATGCATCAATTAGTGGTAATACCATTAAAAATGTAGTAAGTAACTATTATTTATATAATTTCTATATTTATTATGGAACGAGAATAGACGTGAATTCAAATATTGTAGATAATTGTAAACAAAACTATTCCTCAGGTTATTTTTATAATTTCTATATTTATTATCCAAAGGATTTTAAGTGTAATAACAACAGAGTAACCAATAATTATTGCGCGTATTATTTTTATAATTTTTATATTTACTACGGCGGATTAACAAGTTATACCTGGAATGAATTCAATGATAACGTAATTACAGGAAACACTGGTGTGAACTACAATTACAGTGCATACATTTATTATTACAGTGGAACGAACAATATGAAAGTAAACCGCAATTATGTGGTTAACAACAGATGTACAGGTTCTACAGGTTATCACTATTTTTATCTTTATTACTTCAATAATTATGAAGTTACGAACAATGTTGTTGCAGGTAACTACGCAAATTCACAGTATATTTATGTATATTCTGGATTAAGCGGCTCTTATACTGCAGAAATTCGCAACAATACTTTCCAGGCAAATACTACAACGGCTCCAACGCCTGGTTCCTCTTACATCTATTGCTATTTGTATTTGTACTACCATACTGTCTATTTCACAGGTAACATCATTGATTTGAAAGGAAGTGGTTCTCAGTATTACAGATATTTATACATGTATTTATCATACTCTAATATTGCGAATTTGAGAGAGTTTGATTACAATACTTATTCATTGAATAATTTATTCACTTATCCTTATTGGTATTTCAATGGTACCAATTACACAGACTGGTCTGGTTTTTCAGGAGCAGGGATGAATGGTCCAAATGACAATGCTGTAGATCCTTTATTTGTGAATATTGCGTCGAATGATTGGAGACCAGGAGCGTGGGGAACACAAAACAATGTTCCTTACAAAGCAATCAATGTTTGGGATGTAAATGATACTTTGAGAAACAAAGTAAAACATGACCGTGGAGGTTTAGAGAACAATACAGATTTAGAGGCAGTGAGCACCAACTTTACTGTACCATCAAATGTATGTGCAGGATATTCAACAGGAACAAAAACCCATATGATTGTAAAAAGTAACTACCAGTACGACAAGGTACAAGGATTTAAAGTTTCATATGCGATTAATGGAGGTCCTAAAACTTCAGTAACAGTAACAAAGGCGTTGTCTTTAGGGGATACCGTAAAAGTATTTTTCCCTCAAGAGATTTATTTGAGTGTGGCTGGTCAAACGCGTTTGGCGATATTTATTGATATGCCAGATGATAAAACTAGCAACGACTCATTTATTTTCAATACCTATGTAACTCCAGCACCAGGAGGTGGATATTACACTGTGAACAACGGTGTTGCAACAAGAGCATTGTATCAGCCATCTAAAAGTAATGATATTACCGTATTAAACGCACCAGTATCTTATACCATCAACCAGCCAAGAATTTACACTAATTCTGAATATAAAGGTTTGGGCAATGGCGATAAATGGTCTGCATCGGTTGCTGTAACCACCCCATCGGGTAAAAATGTAACTTTGGGTGGAACAACAACGTTTACAATGACAACACCAACTGCGTCTTCGGATATGGTTGTTACGTTTAAAACAACGGACAAAACTTTGGAAGATTCAATGTTGAACTTGTATGTAATTGTTCACGATGAAGGCAATGGTTGCGATACTGTGATCAAGCGTCCATTGTTGATTTATCCTACGATTGTACCAAGCTTTACAAAGCCAACCCAAGCGTGTTTGGGCGAGCCAGTGTTGTTTGAAAACAAATCAACAGTTGCGTCAGGTAACATGGAATACTCATGGGATTTTGGCACAGGAAATGCGGCTGATAAAACAGATGCACCAGATCCAGTGTTTGTATTTACCAAGGAGGGTACGTATAAAGTTAAAATGACTGCAAAAACATTGCCATATGGATTTGTAAGTGAAGATAGTACCATCTTTACTGTAAATCCAATTCCAGCAATCAAGTTCACCAAGATGAACGCTTGTGAAGGCTATGATTTGGTGTTTAACAACATGACAACTCCATCAACCGGCACAACTTACAGTTGGGATTTTGGAGACAATACAACATCAACAGCTGCAAATCCAACTCATAAATACAGCAAACAAGGCACTTACAACGTGAAGTTAACTGCAACTTTAAATGGTTGTATTGCTAAGTTAGAACAAAGATCTTATCAGTTTGAAAAGCCAAAGGCTGCATTTAGTAAATTGAGTGGAGATTGTGATAACAAAGAGTTTGTATTCTCAAATACTAGTTCTGTAGCCACTGCGTCTTTGGGTTATTTCTGGAATTTTGATGATGGTAGCTTCAGTACAGCACAAACACCAAAACATGTATTTGATGGCTTTGGTACCAAAAACGTGAAGTTGATTGTGACAACAGAATTTGGTTGTCAAGACTCTGTTGTACGTGTAATTTCAGTAAAAGAAAGTCCAAAAGTACAATTTGTAAACGGTCCAGCATGTTCGTTGAAACCGACCCAGTTTACCAATACTACCAAGAGCGTACCGAGCACATATGCAAATTATAATTGGTCATTCTCAGATGGAACAACCTCAACAGATGAGTCTCCGAGTCATTCATGGAATAGCCTAGGAAATAAAACAGTGACTTTACAAATTTCATTGGATAATGGATGTTCATCAAGTTTCACAAAGAAATTGGATGTTTTGGTTCAACCAAAAGCAAATTATACAGCTCAAGATGTATGCGCAGGTTCTCCGGTAGCATTTAACAATAAAACTACATGGG
>CAZYBT010000118.1:497-6788 GCA_964645755.1 uncultured Rhizobium sp. | reverse complement strand
TAAACGGCTCAACAACCGCTGTGGTGGGTGAAAACGAAATCTCTTTTGCACGTCCGTACCAAAGACTAACCATGGCTGAAGCCATCATGAAATATGCAAACTTCAACATTGAAGGCAAAACAGAAGCTGAGTTAGGAGAATTTGCGAAGTCTATTGGTTGCGAAGTAACGTCTCAAATGGGTTATGGTAAGCTTGTAGATGAAATTTTTGGTGCATCTGCCGAAAAACACCTCATACAGCCAACCTTTATCACCGATTATCCAATTGAAATGAGCCCATTAACCAAAAAGCACCGTAGTAAAGAAGGATTGGTTGAGCGTTTTGAGCTTTTTGTAAACGGAAAAGAAATTGCAAACGCATACAGTGAGTTGAACGATCCAATTGAGCAAAAAGCTCGTTTCGAAGAGCAATTGGTTTTGGCAGCACGTGGCGATGAAGAGGCAATGGCAATGGATTTAGATTTCATTCGCGCGCTAGAATACGGCATGCCGCCTACAAGTGGCTTGGGTGTGGGTATTGATCGTTTAACGATGATGTTAACCAATCAATCATCAATCCAAGAGGTGCTTTTCTTCCCTCAAATGCGACAAGAAAAATTCGATTAAGCGATGTTCGAAATTGGTGAAGAAGAATTGCTCATTTTGGGCCTTTTGATTCATGTAGAATTGGCAGAAAGCGTGATTCTAGAATCCAAATTACCCGAAAAAGTGGGCATCGACATTATCCGTCAGCTATTTCACCACGGGTATATAAAATCGTTTAGCCAACAAAATATTCGTCAAATTTCATTTGATGTAGACACCATCAAGCAAACGAGATTTCAAGTTACTGCAAAAGGATTGGATACCCTCACTGAGGGCAATGTTAAATAACCTTTAAAACATAACAATTGTTCGACCAAACTTTTTGAAAGAACATTTGTTATGTTTATATTTGCAATACTTGAAGTATATTGGATAATACCAACTAACACTATGCCTGAAACAGCTAAAATTATTCTAGAGGGGAAAGAAATCGAATTACCCGTTATTCATGGATCTGAGGGCGAAAAAGCCATCGATATCAACAAATTAAGAGATCTTACAGGTTATATCACCATCGACATTGGGTATAAAAATACAGGTGCAACAACCAGTAAAATTACATTCCTAGATGGAGAAGAGGGCATTTTACGCCACCGTGGTTATAACATCGAAGATTTAGCTGATAAGTGTTCTTTCTTAGAAGTTTCTTACTTGTTACTTCACGGTGAATTACCTACCGCTGCCCAATTACAAGATTTTGAAGATAAAATCTCTGAACATACCCTTGTAAACGAAGGTTTAGAAGCAATGTTCAAAGCATTTCCTACTGGATCACATCCAATGGGGCAACTTAGCAGCATGATTTCTGCGCTTAGTTTGTTCTACCCAAAAAGCTTAAATCCACACAGAGATGAGGATGCAATTAACCGTACTGTCATTCGTTTGCTTGCTAAAATGCCTACCATCTGTGCCATGATCTATAAAAAACGTCACGGACATCCTATCGTTTTCCCAAGAAACAACATGGATTATGTGACCAACTACCTAAACATGACCTTCGGTCAAGTTACAGAACCAGATTATACTCCAGATCCAGTGATTGTAAGTGCAATGAACAAATTGCTCATCCTCCATGCCGATCACGAGCAAAACTGCTCTGCTAGCACTGTGCGTATGGTAGGTAGTAGCCAATCTAACCTTTATAGCTCTATCTCTGCCGGTATCAACGCCCTTTGGGGTCCGTTGCACGGTGGTGCGAACCAAGAAGTTCTTGAAATGCTTGAGCAAATTAAAAATGATGGTGGTGATGTTGAAAAATGGATCAACAAAGCAAAAGATAAAAATGACTCTTTCCGTTTGATGGGATTTGGTCACCGTGTATACAAAAACTTCGACCCTCGTGCTAAAATTATCAAAAAAGCATGCGACGATGTTCTTGCTAAATTAGGTGTGAACGACCCAATTTTGGAAATTGCTAAAAAATTAGAAGAAACTGCTCTCAATGATCCTTACTTCGTTGAAAGAAAATTATTCCCGAACGTAGATTTCTACTCAGGAATTATCTATAGAGCTCTTGGTTTCCCAACCGATTTCTTCACAGTGTTGTTTGCTCTTGGCCGCCTTCCAGGTTGGATTAGCCAATGGCAAGAAATGCGCCGTGAAAAACAACCAATTGCACGCCCTCGCCAAATTTATACCGGTGAAGCCCCTCGTGCTTTCGTTGAAATGAAAGACCGTTAACCTATTTAATGCAATACCAAAAACCCTCAGCATCTGTTGAGGGTTTTTTTTTGCCCCCTTCGTCGATTATTTTAACCATTCACCAACCTTTTTCCCCTTTCTCTGTTCATATAAGTAACTTTGCACCAAATGTTTCGGAAATTCCTATTTTTTACAACCCTACTCATACTTTCTAACACCCTTTTCGGTCAAAAATTAACTCTGAGCGGATACGTTAAGGATAGCTCAAGTGGCGAAACCATCAACAACGCCGTTATCTCTGTTAAAAATTCAAAGACTTCTGCTGTGACCAACAGCTTCGGATTCTTTAGTTTGACCCTCACCCCCGGAAATTGGAACCTCCAAGTTTCTGCAAGTGGCTTCAATCAATTAGAATACCCATTGTCCCTCAATAAAGATGAACAAATCATTTTCGCACTGTTGCCCGAAGCCGAATCCTTCAAGGAAATCAATATTCGCGCAAAAAGAAACGACAATGTCAAGAAAATCGATATCTCTACCCAAAGTATCAGCGGTAAAACCATAAAGAAAATTCCAGCATTTTTGGGGGAAGCCGACGTCATCAAAAGCATTCAACTTCTGCCTGGAGTCACTACCGTGGGTGAAGGAGCTTCCGGATTCAATGTAAGGGGTGGTGCAATCGATCAAAATCTCGTGCTTATGGACGATGCTCCAGTCTTCAATTCCGCCCATCTCTTTGGCTTCTTTAGTATTTTTAATCCCGATGCCGTAAAAGATGTGCAACTCATCAAAGGTGGAATTCCCGCCAATTACGGTGGTAGACTAAGCTCAGTGCTCGATGTCATTACCCGCGATGGTAACAAAAAAGCCTATCAAGCAAGCGGCGGTGTAGGTACCATTTTTAGCCGTGGAACATTTGAAGGTCCCATCGTTAAAAATAAAGCAAGCTTCCTCGTTTCAGCCCGTAGAAGTTACATCGATTTACTTGCAAAGCCATTTTTACCAGCCAACTTAAGTGGTTCACAATTCTATTTTTACGACTTTACGGCTAAGATCAACTATTCACATAAACGCAATTCATTCTTCATTTCATCTTATATTGGCGATGACGCTTTTTCTGCAGCAAACGCCTTTGGCGTAAAATGGGGAAACTCAGTTGTGACCGCCCGTTGGAACCACGTTTTCAATAAAAAACTCTTTTCCAATTTCACTTACTATTACAGCCGTTACCGATATAACCTAGAATTTAACGCCAACGACGATGCCTCTTTCAATTGGAATAGCTACATTGTAAACAATACAGTTAAAAGTGATTTTAAATACTACTTAAGTCCTAAGGTAGAACTTGGTACCGGTGTTCAATCAACGTATTATACGTTCATTCCAGGCGACGCCGTTTCTGTAAACCAAGGAAAAACATTTAATTTTAGTTTGCCCAATAAATATGGAATGGAAAATTCCACCTACATCACAGGAGATATAAACGCAAATGGCAAATTTTCGTTGCGTGCGGGACTCCGAGCAAGCCAATTCTTATACCTCGGTAAAGGAACAGTGTTTGTTTACAAAGAAGCCTTTATGATTGGTCAAAGAAGGGCCGTTGACCAAAGTAAATCCTATGAAGCCGGCAACAACGAAGTCATCAAGAACTACCTCAATTTAGAACCGCGTTTGGGCTTCAAATTATCAGTCGATAAAACAACCTCTGTGAAGGGTGGCTACAATAGAATGGTACAGAATTTGCATCTGATTTCAAACACCGCTGCCAGCGTGCCTTTCGACGTTTGGACTCCTTCCACCAACAACATTAAACCTGAAATTGCCGACCAATATACCATTGGATATTTCAAGAACCTTGGAAAAGACCAAGAATACGAAACTTCCATTGAAACCTATTATAAAAACATGCAAAACCAAGTCGATTACATCGACGGTGCCCAACTCCTACTCAATCGCTTGCTTGAAGGAGAGTTGCTTTCGGGCATTGGTAGGGCTTATGGATTGGAACTTTATGTTAAGAAAAATTCTGGAAACCTAACTGGTTGGATCAGCTACACCCTTTCAAAAAGTGAAAGAAAAGTTGAAGGCATTAACGATGGAAATTGGTATGCCAACCGTTTCGATCGCTTGCACAATTTATACATTGTGGCACAATACAAACTCAATAGCAAATGGGATCTTGCGGCGAACTTTGTATTCAGTACTGGAACACCTACCACATTTTACACAGGTCAATACACAGTGCAAGGATATACTGTTCCCGATGCTGGTAACAACGCCAGAAACAACGTAAGAAATCCCAATTATCACCGCTTAGATTTATCGGCAACCTACACAGTCACTAAAAAGAAAAACTGGGAATCGAGCTGGGTGTTTTCGGTCTACAATGCCTACAACCGCAGAAATCCATTCTCAATTTACTTCGATACAGATTACGGCAATTTAGGTCAAAACAAGGCCATTCAATTTAGTGTCATTGGCAGCATTGTTCCTGCCATTGCGTATAACTTTAAATGGAACTAATGATGAAGCAGTTAAGAATTACATTATTCACCCTCACCGCAATTTTTGCTTTCAGCTCTTGCGAAGATGTTATCGACGTAACCGTTGAGCAAAATCAGGTTAAAATGGTTATCGATGCCTTCATTAACAACCTCGACACCGTTCAAAACATCAGAATCACAAAAAGTATTCCCTACTTCAATCCCTCAAATACAGAACCACCGGTAACAAATGCCACAGTGATCCTTGTAGATTCTGCAACGTTTAAAATATTCCCTTTCATTCATTTGAAGGACGGCAACTACCAGTGGAAACCGAATAAAAGCAGTGGCGATACGTTTGTGGTAGGAAACACATACGCCCTTTTGGTCATCACACCTGAGGATACATTGTTAAGCTTTACGAAGTTAAATCCGACTGTGGATCGCATTGACAGTCTCCGCACAATTACCTCAATTGACAACGGACCACCAGTTAAAAATCCGGGAAGATATGCTGAATTATTTGCCAAAGACAGACCAGAGCCTGGAAATTATTATTGGATCAAAACTTTCCGCAACGATACGTTTGTGAGTGAAATTCAAAAGTTGAACATATCACAAGACATGGGCAATGGTTCACAGGTGAACGGCGATATTTTCATTTATCCGAAGCGTTTTAATGGCTTGAATATTTTCCAAAAACCATATCAAGATGGAGACACAGTGAGGGTAGAAATACATTCTATCACGCAGTTGGCATATTTCTGGTTCAACTTGGTTGTGAACGAAAACCGCAACAGGGGTTTATTTGCCACACCACCGGTAAACATTCCTAATTATTGTTATTTCAGGGTATCGTTCACTGATCCAAGCAATCCATTTAGCTTCAAAATAAAGGATCCCAAAAATCCACCACCTGTTGCCGGATTTTTCTGCATGAGCGACGTAAGGACTGCGCAGATATTGGTGAGGGAATAGTTTTATTGGGCATTCCAATAAACAAAATGCTTCACAAGTTCGGGGAGATTCAGTTTGTTTTTTAACTTTATACCTTTGATATAGCCATTTAAAGTGGCCTGTTTAATTTTCATTTTCATTGCGATTTCCTTTCTATCCAAACCTTCAATAAGCAATTTAAGTATTTTATGTTCGCTGGGGGATAATATCAATTCTTTAACATCTAAGTTTAATGTAAAATTTTCATTGTGTTGTTCAATATAAGAACAAGTATATGCAGTTAAAGAAGAATAGTTTTTCAATGCGAATTTCAAATCTTCAATTTTACCCAACTTACAGATATACGCTTTAACCAACAAGGCAATGGCTTTACGAACAAAAACTGGTTTATAGTAAGCACTATACACAATGCAAGGAATTTGCAATTCCATTGCCAACTCAACAATTGCAAAACGTTTATCGCCATCAAAATCTAAATCAGCCACAATAAAATCAAATAGATGGTTTTGTAAATGGTTTATTGCAATTTCTTGGTTGGAACACAGTGTGATTTTAGCCAGAGGATAGATTTCAATACAAAATTGCTCCAAAAAATGTAATGTAGGTGTTTGATCTTCGAACAATAG
>CAZYBT010000118.1:0-487 GCA_964645755.1 uncultured Rhizobium sp. | reverse complement strand
AGTGAAGTAGAGACATGTAGATATTGTAACAGATAAGATATAAATAAAAAAAGCGGTGCCAATGGCACCGCTACCCTTTAAAATTTCGATACGCTGTAAAATATTGGTTTTACCCCGACCACCCTTTTTAATTTGATCAAGAGATTGTTTTAAGTTAGGTTGATATAAAACATTAATTTGAAGCAATTGCTCATTAAATTGATGCGAAACCCTAATAAAATCCGGATTGGCATGTTTAATGATATTTACCAAAGTTTCTTGAATGATTCTATAGATATGAATTCCAGAATTTCCTTTGAGATAAATATCAGGGAAACGCGCTATGATCAGTTGACATTGAGTGAAATTAAAATTGTTTGATATACTATTGAGTGCTTCACCCAAATTATTATCTAGTAATTCTGAGGGATAAAGATTTTCATTCACATTGCCGATAAAATTTTCAAAATCAGAAACATGCTTGTTCCAAAAATCAATATTCGTTGAA
>CAZYBT010000117.1:0-6945 GCA_964645755.1 uncultured Rhizobium sp. | reverse complement strand
ATTTTTAGCCTTGCAAAATTACTAAATTAATTTAATCCAAACAAAGGATGAATCATTGAATATCGCCTTGTTGAAGTTATTATACCTTAATATACGAAAATTTGGCAGAATTTGTTTAAATATCCCTCAAAAAAAGAATAAAAAACGATGAAAATATAAAAAACAGCGACAATTAAAAGTATAGACTTAAAACTTTAAACGCGCCGAATGCACTTACATAGGCAATTAATCCATAAATGAAGAACAACATCCACGGCCAATACCAACTTCCAGTTTCTTTCTTTATCACAGCCATCGTGCTGATGCATTGTAGGGCAAAAGCATAGAAGAATATCAAACTTATGGCATATGGAATGCCATAAAGTGGTTTCCCTGTGTTGGGATTTACTACTGCTTGCATTTTTTTACGAATTCCACCTACGTTTTCATCGTCGGCAGGCGTTTGAAAAAGCGTGCTCATGGTTCCAACGAAAACTTCTCTCGCAGCAAATGAAGAAATGAGTGCAATACCTGTTTTCCAATCATATCCCAATGGAGCAATTGTTGGTTCAATGAACTTTCCTATGTGACCGGCGTAACTTGCTTCTAATTTCAAACTCTCTTCTATTTGTAAAGAATCTGGATTCCCTTTAGCAATTTCAATTTGCGCCATTTTTGATGCATTTTCCATTGCGCTCTTGGGGCCAAAACTTGAGAGTGCCCACAATACCATCGATATGACAATGATTACCTTTCCTGCTTCTGTTAAGAATGATCTACATTTTATCCATGCTTGAGAGATTACCGTTTGAATTCTGGGACTTTGATAAGTAGGCAATTCTAAAACGAACTCGCTTTTTTCCTTTGATTTGGTGAAGAAGTTAAATACAATTGCAAAAAATAGTGCAACAAATATGCCTGCAAAATAAGCACTCGTCATGACAAACGTTTGCGCCGGAACTGGTCCCCAAAAAGTAGAAGCGGGGATTGCCAATGAAATTAACAATACATAAACCGGTAATCTTGCGCTACAACTCATTAACGGCACAACTAACATGGTAATAAGTCGTTCACGTTTGTTTTTAATGGTACGTGTTGCCATAATACTCGGAATGGCACAAGCAAATCCACCTACTAGGGGAATGATTGACCTGCCATTCAATCCAATTTTTCGCATGATTCTGTCTGTTATAAAGCTCGCACGAACCATATAGCCACTGTCTTCAAGTAAGCCAATTAAGAAAAATAAGATGAATATTTGTGGAACAAACACCACAACACCTTCTATGCCACTAAAGATACCATCTTTAATAAAATCACTCCATAATCCGGCTGGTAGCAGTGTGTCTAACGAATTTTGAAACCAAGCAAAAGCGCTTTCAATCCAACCCATAGGTGTTTCTGCTAGCGTAAATACCCCTTGGAAAAGCGCCATCATAACCATGAAAAATATGGCAATACCCAAAATAGGGTGCGTCACATATTTATCGATTTTCATGGTGTTGTTCCTTTTCTTTGTTTCTGCAGAAACTACAACTTTTTTAACGATCGACTCAATATCTCTGTATCTTTTCAACGTTTCTTCGCTCAGTCCTCTTTCTTTTTTACCTTGGTAAAAATTGGTGAGCCTCGCCTCAAAATAATCGTTATTGCTAATTTTATTCCCTATTTTTTGATTTTTGAGGGACAAATAAGCGCCATCGATTTTTTTATCACTTCTTGGATTCACTACATACACTGGAATTCCTAAAGCTTCTTCAAGTTCTTTGATTTTTATTTCGATGTGTCGTCTCTTCGCAGTATCGGCCATCGTTAAAACGCATGAGGCTGGGATGCCAAGTTCTGCAACTTGAGAAACAAGTAACAAGTTTCTTCTCAGATTTGATCCATCTAAAATATAAACTACCGAATCGGGTTTTGGTGTATCAATACCTAAAAGAGTGGATACAACCAATCTTTCATCTTCAGCTTGGGCGAAGAGGCTGTAAATGCCTGGAAGATCAATGAGTTCAATAGATTCAGCATCAATTTTTACCTCTCCACTTGTAGATTCAACTGTGGTACCTGGCAAGTTGCTTGTTTTTTGACTCAGGCCCGTGAGTCTGTTAAATAAAGTTGACTTGCCACAATTGGGGTTACCGATTAATGCTATTCTTTTCACGAAATCAATTTAAAGCAATTGGTTTTACCAGAATGTTCTCCGCTTCAGATTTTCTCAATCCGAGTATATAAGAATCTATTCTAAATGCAATAGGATCTCCGCCGGGTGCTGTATACAATTTCATTATCTCAGTTCCTGGAACACAACCCATTTCAGCTAATTTTAAAGTTAAGTCGTTTTCTTTCAATCCACTGATCTCATAAGATTGATTGAATTCAATATGATCGGCGGTGACGTCCATGTTGCAAATTTAGAATGATTTTAAATAAACACCAACTTTATTGTTATTTAATCTCAAAATTATACAGTTTCTTCAACGAAACATTGAATACCCTTTCGCTTTCTGTGGTATTCTCCAACTCAGATCTTAATTCATATTCACTTTTGAGAACATACTTCATTAATTTGATTAATGTCATGTTTTTACTCGAAATAATTCGGTCGATTTCATTGGTAATGCAGAGCATTGCCTTTTCTGTTTGACCATAATTATTTACTAAAAACGAATTCAAAGTTTCATAAAGCGCACTAAATTCTTCAATATGTATGTTTGATTTTTCTGCAATTTTAATGGTTTTACCGATATCGTCAATTTTGTTTTCAAACATATAATATTCAATCAATAAGCAGGCCCATCTCGATTTCCTTTTGGAATCAATTGTTGCTGAAAACTGCGATTCTGCATGTGTAACCCAAAAAGGGGCGCTTTCTTTATTTAAGGGTGTTTCTAATTCATCCTCCTCCGTTTCACTTTCAATTTTACTAAAACAGTCGAGTTGTGAAAAGCTGCTGATTACGGCTTCAAATAATTCAAAATCTTCACTTTTAGAAAATTCGAGTAATTCTTGTTCTGATATTGGGAAAGGTGTGCCCTCTTTAAAATGTTGATCTAAATTTAAGTACAAAACTTTGGCTTTGATTTTTGGCGAAATTTGCGCATTTGCAAATACTCTTTGATTTAATTTTAGGTAATCAGAAGGAATGTTCGAGTTGTCGGCATTCGGATTTTCTATTTTTAAAAAGTTCAAAAGCTCATAAAGTAGTTCAGTTACTTGTGCGTTGTTATCGGAAATACCTTCAAACAGAAGTTTTTTAATGGTATTTGAATCTAAAGATTCTAAATATCCCATCGCATTTACACTTACAACATAATCTACAATGTTTTTGCTACGCTGATATGTGTTTTTAGACGTTAGGTAGTTGTTTTGTAGAATTTTGATAAACTGATTTTTTTCATCATTGGCCAGCGTCCCAGAATCAGAAGGGACATCTGTGTATAGTACATGATTTGATGAAATACTACCAACCAGCGTATTGTTTGGATCAATATGAATATAATCTGGAGATTCTGTTAATTCTAAATCTACGTCTTCGAATGTTTCATCCATTATTATAGACTTGTATTTTTTTTCGCCGCCAATTTTACCATATTCAATATCTATTTTGAAAGGTTTAATGTTATTCAATTTATTGAATTGAAAAAGTTCCACTTGATGCTTCAATTTTGTTCTGTTAGAATCGAAGTCAACCATTTTGTATGACCAATAAATACTTGCATCACCCGGACTATAATACCAAGCATTAAAAAATAATGAGAGGTTTTTACCGGTTACCTTTTCCACACATCTTTTCCATTCAGCAGAACCAGCGTTTGAGTATGCATACGTTGTCAGATATTCTTTGATAGCCAATCTAAATGCCGCATCGCCAATGTAATTTCTCAGCATGTTCAATATTGCTGCGCCTTTGTTGTATCTTATTTGATCGAATTGTTCATCGGGGTGGTTATAGTTGTAGTTCACCAATGCATTTTTCTTTTCACTGCTCATCCAACCTTCGTTATTTTCTTGCAGCCAAATTTGAGACTTTTCGTAACCATATTTGTGCTCAATCCACAAGAACTCCGCATATTTTGCAAAGCTCTCATTCATGGTAATTTCGCCCCAATTATCGGCTGTTACATAATCTCCAAACCAATGATGGAACAATTCATGACTGATGTAATCTTCCATGTCATTGTCCTTGTCCTGAAGTCCCTCCGTATGCACCACAGCAGTGGTATTTTCCATGGCACCACTCACGAAATTCCTCACCACCACTTGGTCGTATTTGTTCCACGGAAATTCCACGCCTGTGTATTGTGAAAAGAATTCAATCATTTCCGGAGTATTCCCAAAGATTTTTTTTGCGTCATTTTTGAATTTTGGTTCAACATAATAATGCAAAACTTTGTCTTTGTACTTGTCTGTAATTTCTGCCCAATTTCCTACAGCCAGCATGGTCAAATAAACCGAGTGAGGCTGTGTCATTTTCCATACATCGGTGAATTCATGTTTCGCCGAGTTGAGAGTGTGAGAAATTTTATAACCATTTGAAATAGATATCATGGTATCGGGGTAAGTAATGGTTATTTGTTGCAAGTGTTTTTGATTCATTTGATCAATGGTAGGGAACCAACACCTGCTACCTCTGGTTTCTCCTTGCGTCCAAAATTGACGTGGAATACAAGGATTGCTCAGATCGTGATTGATAAAGTATCCACCTTTTTCAGCGCCAATAGCGTCGCCAGCTTTATTTACTGTCACTAATTTAGGATGTTCTGGGTTTGCAATGTAATCGATTCGAATCTGAATTTTCTCTTTCGCTTCATAGGATTTTGGTAAATACAATACCAAATGTTCGGAGTCGATGTATTGATATTTTGGCTGAATATTCAGTTCTGGTTTCGCTCCAAGAATAACGATCGATTTAAAATTCATCACAATCGCGTCTAAAACCAAGCTATCTTGTTTGTAGAAATATGGTTGCAGCTCTAATGTTGCTGTTCCGTGAATTTGACGATTTTGCCAATCCAAATTGATTTGGAGATCTGTTTTAAGAAGTTCCCAAATTTTGTCGGGTGGATTTTGAAACGGTGGAATCTCTTCCTCTGCTGCTGAATCTGAAACGGCTGTAGAATCAGCAATTAAAAGTTCAGTAGAATCTGCGAGGTAACCAAGATTATTTTTACTTGTTATGCCACAATTGGCAATGGTGAACAGCGCGGAAATGGCAACTGCATGTAAAAAGACTTTTTGAATTTTCATGAATGATAAAATATGTTCCACGCTTTTTCTGCTTGTTTTTGGAGCATGTAAGATCCATTTTTACAGTAGCAACCTTGCGCTTTAAGTTGTTTCAAAAATACGGTTTCTTCCGGATTATATATCAAATCAATAGCCATTGTTTTTTTTGGTATTTCCGAATATGGAATTGATATGCATTTTTCAGTATTCGGATACATTCCTATGGGTGTGGTATTGATAATTAAATCAACGTTATTCCAATCAATTTGATTCAACTCATCATAAGAATATTGATTTTCAATTGGTGTTCGAGATACCTCATTGAATTGAATTTTGGCATTTTTCAAAACAGCTTTAACCGATTTTGCTGAACCACCATTTCCTAAAATTATAGCTGTTTGGGGAACCTTTGGCAACAAATGTAATGTTTCCTCAAACCCAAAATAGTCTGTATTATGTCCCTCTAAAAAATAACCATCTTCCGTTCTGGAAATTTTCACGGTATTGACAGCCCCAATTGCCTTTGCCTCCAACGAAATAGAGGTTAAATACTGTAAAATGTTTATTTTATGGGGGACAGTAACGTTGAAGCCGATTAAGTTCTGGTTGTTGCGGATGAGGTGATCTAACTGCTCCAGATTTTCGATTTCAAAGAGTTTGTATTCCCAATTTTTGAGTCCTTGCTGTTCAAAGAAATGTTGAAAAATCTTTGGAGAAGCACTGTGATTAACGGGGAATCCAATGAGTCCTATTTGGAAGATTTCATCCATTTTGCTTTCACAAATTGGTATACCATTGGAAGAATAGAAAATCCAATAATCGCAAAAACAACGGTTTCGAAATGAGCTTGAACCCATTCGTTTTTGCCAAGTGCATAACCCAACAAGGTAATGCTGGTTACCCAAAGCACTGCTCCAGAAATACAATATCCAATGAATTTTTTATAAGACATTGTGCCCAACCCTGCAGCAAATGGAGCAAAAGTTCTTACGATTGGAACAAATCTCGCCATAATTAAAGTGTATCCACCATGTTTGGCATAAAATTCTTCGGTTTGAGTGAGGTATTCTCTTTTGAGCAATTTCCATTTTAAATCGAAAATTTTCACCCCAATTTTTGATCCTACAAAATAGTTTGTATTGTCGCCAAGTAAAGCAGCCACAATGAGCAAAGGAATGAGGATCGCAATGTTTAACGTTCCATCGAGTGCTGCAATAGAACCAGCCGCAAATAGGAGAGAATCACCAGGTAATATGGGCATAAAAACCAATCCAGTTTCTACAAAAATGATTAAGAACAAAATGATGTAAGTGAAACTTTTGTATTCATTTACGAGAATAGCAAGGTTTTTATCGAGGTGCAAAAGCCAATCTTTGGCAAAATCGATGATGTTTAAATATATCATGAAACTGAATTTCTACAAAGTTCAAGGAAAAATTGTATTTTTGTATAATAAGTTCAATGAAAAAGTTCATTTTATTTTTTGCAATTTTCGCGGTATTAGGACTAACAACCACGTCATGTGGCACCACTAAAAGAGTAAAGTCTAAGGGTGGCTGCAATTGCGGGTTCTAAAGTTGTCCGTAAATTTCATCTGTTGTTTACCAATAATTTAGATTAGTTCCAAAGTTTCTGCGTAACTTTGCGAAAATTTTATCGATAATATGTCAAATTCAACATACATTCCTTACAAAGTAAAAGACATTTCCTTGGCTGAATGGGGCCGTAAAGAAATTAAAA
>CAZYBT010000116.1:0-7101 GCA_964645755.1 uncultured Rhizobium sp. | reverse complement strand
TCAATATGAAAAAACAATTACTACTGTTATCACTCACGTTAACAGCAATTTGTGCGAATGCACAAATTCGTTATGTAGACAATGTTTTGAATCGCTCTCAGGTGAGTGAAACCAAAAACGTAACCTACGCTCAAAATTACACTGTGCTTTACGGTGACATCGACACTTCTAAGCCGGGACCTCAATTCATGCTTGAATCATTGAAAATGGACGTCTACGCTCCGAATGATGGATCTAAAAATCGTCCTTTGATCATTTATCTACACACAGGTAGTTTCTTGCCTCGTTACATCAACAAAACTCCTGTTGGATTCAAAGACGATAGTGCTACTGTTGAAATGTGTCGCCAATTTGCTCAAAAAGGGTACGTTGTTGCGAGCATCACTTACCGCCAAGGTTGGAACCCTACTTCTTCTGATGAAAATGTTCGTAGATCTACCATCATCAATGCCGCTTACAAAGGTGTTCAAGATTTAAGTTCTTGTATCCGTTGGTTCAAATCAAATGTTGCTTCTTTTGGCAATACTTTTGATGTTGATACAACCAAAATTTGTGCTGGTGGTCAAGGTACTGGTTCTTACATTACTTCAGCTTTTGCTTCAATCGACAAACAAAGCGAAATCAAAATTGCTAAATTCAGAGACCCTTCCACAGGTGCAGTTTTCGTAAACGACACCATTTGGGGTAACCGTTTTGGTTTTGGTGGATACCCTGGTTTTAACTACGCCAACACTCCTGGTCACACTTCGAATGCTCAAGTTGCTTTCGCAATTGGTGGTGCTTTAGGTGACAGTACTTGGATGGAAGCTGGTGAAATTCCTTTGATTTGGTCACACTCTGTTTATGATCCTTTCGCTCCTTATACCACTGGTATGGTTAACGTTCCAGGTACCACACTTCAAGTTGTTGAAGTATCTGGTGGTCATGATGTAATGGCTCGTTGCCAACGTCTTGGCAATACTGCTCCTTACAAAGGAAAAGTAATGGACGATTACACACGTGCAGCGAATGTATTTAACGAAGGCATCGACGGTCTTTACCCAATTGTTGGCATGTTGAACGCATCTGGTCCTTACGAATGGTGGGATACAAACAAAATTAAAATGTTGCCTCCTCAATACTACGATGTTCCATCTATTTTAGGTGGTGCTAAGGCTTCTAATCCTTACATGAGCAAAGGCCGCGCTTTGTTGCACATCGATACTTTGCAGCACTTCCTCGCTCCTCGTATTGCTGTAACTTTAGGCTTGGTTGCTTCTGTTGGTGTTGAAAATACCAACTTAGGTTCTAACGTAACCATCGCTCCTAACCCTGCTAAAAATCATTTGGTAATCCATAACAATTGGGAAAATAACCAATTGAGAACTGCTCAAATCTTCGATATGAACGGTAGAATGGTTCAAAAATTAATCGTTACTGGTAACCATAACGTTTATAACTTGAGTTTACCAACTGGCTTGTACGTTGTTCAAATGCAATTCGACAATGGTACAGGAACCAAAAAATTGGTGATTGAGTAATCCTAACTCATTCATTTCCTATATTAAAAGGGGTGCAAATTTGCACCCCTTTTCTTTTGCTACTCATGTAAAAAACGCGTATTTTTGCACCTTTATTTATTTTAACGCCGTTTATCCATGTATTCAACCCTTAAAAACCTTAATTGGCCAGAAATTGAAAAAGAAATTCTCGATTTTTGGGATGCTCACAATGTCTTTCAATTAAGCGTTGATCAACGCCCCGAAAATCAAACTTTTACCTTTTTCGAAGGTCCTCCCTCCGCAAACGGTATGCCTGGTATTCACCACGTGATGGCCCGCGCTATGAAAGATATTTTCTGTCGTTACAAAACCCTTCAAGGATACAGAGTTGCGAGAAAAGCCGGCTGGGATACACATGGATTGCCTATTGAATTGCAAGTTGAAAAACGTTTGGGCATCAGAAAAGAAGATATTGGCACTAAAATATCCCTCGAAGATTACAACAAAGAATGTAGAACCGATGTTCTCATGTTCAAAGACAAATGGGACGAACTCACCCACCGCATAGGCTTTTGGGTTGATCTAAACGATCCCTACATCACATACGAAAACAACTACATCGAAACTCTTTGGCATTTGCTCAAACAATTGCACCAAAAAGGATTTCTGTACAAAGGATACACCATTCAACCGTTTTCTCCAGCTGCCGGTACAGGTTTAAGTTCACACGAATTGAACCAACCTGGTACCTATCAAAACGTTAAAGACACCACCATTGTTGCCCAATTCAAAAAAGAAAATACCCAAAATGAGTATTTCATTGCTTGGACAACCACGCCTTGGACCCTTCCAAGCAATACCGCTTTGGCCGTAGGTGCCAATATTGAATATGTTGACATTCAAACATTTAACCAATACACTGGACAGCCTATCATTGTGACTCTCGCCGATGCGTTAAAAGGTAAATTCTTCACTCCAGAAAATGAAAATGGAGATTTTGAGGGATATACCTTCGGTCAAAAAAATATCCCTTGGAAGATTCTCAAATCTACCCTCGGAAAAGATTTGGCAGGAATCCGTTACGAACAACTTTTACCCTATGCACAACCTGAATCGGGTGACGCATTCAAAGTGGTAATTGGCGATTTCGTGAGTACCGAAGATGGTACTGGTATCGTGCATCTCGCTCCAAGCTTTGGTGCCGATGACTTCAGAACCGCTAGAGAAAATGGAATTGGCGCGCTAACACTGGTTGACAAAAAAGGAAGATTCCTAGATTGCGTCACCGATTTTGCCAATGAATTCGTGAAAGAAGCCTACCTCACCGAGGAAGAAAAAACCATCGAAATTCAAAAACAAGGTCGCGACAAATATCTCAGTGTTGATGAGCGAATTGCCATCAAACTCAAAACAGACAATAAAGCCTTCAAAGTCGAAAAATACGAGCATACTTACCCGCATTGTTGGAGAACTGACAAGCCCATTTTGTATTACCCACTTGAAAGCTGGTTCATCAAAACTACCGCTGTAAAAGACCGCTTGGTGGAACTCAATAAAACCATCAATTGGAAACCCAAAAGCACCGGTGAAGGTAGATTTGGCAACTGGCTCGAAAATTTGGTCGACTGGAACTTGTCGCGCTCCAGATTCTGGGGAACACCGCTTCCAATTTGGAGAACGGATGACGGAAGTGAAGAAATTTGCATTGGCAGCATCGAAGAATTGAAAGCTGAAATCACCAAAGCAAATAACATCCTCAACCTGACTCAAAATGCAGAAGATGCAACCCTCGACCTACACCGACCATACGTAGACCGCATTACCCTGGTGAGTGCTTCTGGCAAACCAATGACCAGAGAAACTGACCTTATCGACGTTTGGTTCGATAGCGGTGCTATGCCTTATGCACAATGGCATTGGCCGTTTGAAAACAACGAAATTTTTGAGAAAAACTTCCCGGCCGACTTTATCGCGGAAGGGGTTGACCAAACCAGAGGTTGGTTCTTTACACTACATGCCATTGGTGTGATGTTGTTCGACCAAGTTGCATTTAAAAATGTAATTGCCAATGGATTGGTGCTCGATAAAAACGGCAACAAAATGAGCAAACGCTTAGGAAATGCCGTTGACCCATTCGAAACAGTTGAAAAATATGGCGCAGATGCACTTCGTTGGTACATGTCTACCAATTCTCAACCGTGGGACAATCTGAAGTTTGATACTGACGGGGTGGTTGAATCGCAACGCAAATTCCTTGGTACACTTTACAATACCTATAGCTTTTTTGCAATTTATGCAAATATTGACCAATTTGTTTTTCGCGAAAATCACCAAACTTCCGTTGCAAGTCGCTCTGAATTAGACCGTTGGATTTTAAGTAAACTCAACTCCTTGGTGCTTGAAGTTACAGATGCGTTAGACGATTACGACCCAACCAAGGCAGCAAGAGCCATCGAAGAATTTGTAAGTGAGCAACTCAGCAACTGGTATGTGCGTTTGTCGCGCAGGGTATTTTGGAAAGGTGAAATGAACGCCGACAAGCAAGCTGCTTATGAAACGCTCTACACCTGTTTGGATACTGTAACCAGAATGATGTCGCCAATTAGCCCATTCTTCTCAGATTGGTTATACCGCAACCTCAATGCGCCAATTATTGCCGAAAACAATGCTCCAAAATCGGTGCATTTAACAAATTGGCCAGTGGCACAAACAGAATTCATTCAGACTGAACTTGAGATGCAAATGCAAAGGGCGCAAACCATTTGTAGCTTGGTATTGTCCCTCAGAAAAAAGGAAAAAATTAAAGTACGTCAACCGCTTCAAAAAATGCTCATTCCTGCAATGACAGCACAAATGAAGGCGCAAATAGATCACGTAGCAGACTTGATCAAAAGTGAGGTGAACGTAAAAGAAATTGAATATATTGATGCCGATAATGCATTGTTGGTAAAGAAGATAAAGCCAAATTTCAAGACTTTGGGTAAAATCTTAGGACCGAACATGAAAGCCGTGTCGGCCATCATTGAAGCATTCAGCCAAGATCAAATTCGCGAGATGGAGATGAACGGCAAAATTGATGTTCAATTGAACAATGAGCAATTCACTTTGAATATGGTGGATGTTGAGATATTGACCCAAGACATGCCGGGCTGGTTGGTAACTTCTGAAGGAGATACCACTGTGGCGTTGGATATCACAATCTCTGAAAGTTTGATGCAGGAAGGTATGGCACGGGAATTGGTAAACAGAATTCAAAATTTGAGAAAAGAACTTGGATTTGAAGTAACCGATAAAATCAAAGTGGAATATTCTGGCTCTGAACTACTTAACGTCAGCGCAAAAGAATTTAACGCGTATATTTGCAGTGAAGTACTAGCAACTGAAATTTCGTTTGTAGTTGAATGTAATACCCATGAAACAGACGTAAACGAAGAAGCTGTGTACCTAAATTTAATAAAATCTAACTGATTAATAACCAGTCAATAACATGGAAAAAACACGTTACACCGACGAGGAATTGGAAGAATTCAAAGAAATCATCATGCAGAAAATGGATGTGGCAAAAGCTGAATTCAGAACTTTGCAGAACAACTTAAAAGATGGCAATGAAAACGGGGCCGACAGTACAAACAACAACTATTTGACCTTAGACGATGGTGCCGATACTGCTGAAAAAGAAAATTTGAATCAGTTGGCGGCGCATCAATTGAAGTTTATCAAAAACTTGGAAGCGGCTCTGGTAAGAATTCAAAATAAAACTTACGGTATTTGCAAAACCACCGGCAAACTCATTCCAAAAGAACGTTTGCGCGCAGTTCCGCATACCACCCAAACCATTGAAGCCAAATTAAAAAAGTAATCATTTGAACGCTCAACATTCAAAATGGTACAACTCACCAAAATTTTGGTGGGCCTTTGGTGTGCTTTTTGCTGCCATCATCATTGATCAAATTATCAAGATTTATATTAAAACCAACTTCATTTATGGTGAATCCGTTCCTATTTTTGGCAATTGGTTTAAACTCTATTTCATTGAAAATGAAGGCATGGCCTTCGGTATGAAACTTTTTGGCGGCGGTACAATAGGTAAATTGATCCTTACATTTTTCCGGATCATTGTATCCATTTTTGGCATTTATTACCTATTTGCAATCATCCGTAAAAAGGAACATACCGGACTTCTCATTGCTGTATCTTTAGTGCTTGCTGGAGCCATCGGAAATATCATCGATTCTGTTTTCTATGGTTATTATTTTGGCGATAGGGCCTTGCTCCCGTGGGAAACTAACAGTCACTATATCAATACTTATCCCGGTCAATGGTTTGAGGGACATGTAGTTGACATGTTCTATGCACCCATGTGGGAAGGTGTTTTACCCAATTGGCTTCCCTTTTGGGGCGGTGAACTTTTTGTGTTCTTTGCTCCCATTTGGAATTTTGCCGATGCTTGTATTACCGTTGGGGTTGCCATCATGATCATCGGGCAGAAACAATTCTCGTTGCCGTCACCATCAATTCTCTTTGAAAAAGGCTCACCTATCCCTCCACAAAATACTTCCCCCGAAATTACAGAAGAAAATCAACCTTCTTCAGAAATAAATCAAACAGAAAATTAGTCGTTTCCGCATACAAAAGTTAATTTTGCACACATTTCCATGGAACTTTCATTAAACGAACAACAACTCCTACGCCGTCAATCGCTTGAACAACTTCGAGCTATGGGCATTGATCCTTATCCAGCAGCATTGTATCCAGTAAATACAACCGCAGCTGAAATCAAAAATGAATTTGAATCAAACCCAGATAAATTTAAACAGGTAGTAGTTGCTGGTCGTATGATGGCACGAAGAATCATGGGAAAAGCCGCTTTTGCCGTTTTGCAAGACAGCTCTTCCAAAATTCAAGTGTATGTAAACCGCGATGAAATTTGTCCCGGTGAAGACAAAGAAATGTACAACACTGTATTCAAGAAATTGCTCGATATTGGCGATTTTATTGGTGTGGAGGGATATGTTTTCACCACTCAAACAGGTGAAATTTCCATTCACGCGAGCAACTTCGTATTATTGTCGAAATGCATCAATCCACTTCCGCTCCCAAAAGAAAAAGATGGTGTAATCTACGATGCTTTCACTGATCCTGAATCGCGATACAGAATGCGCTATGTAGATTTGGTTGTGAATGCCCAAAACAAAGAAACCTTCATCAAAAGAAGCAAAATTGTTCAAAGCTTAAGAAATACCTTCAACAACAAAGGCTACTTAGAAGTTGAAACCCCAATTTTGCAAAGCATCCACGGTGGTGCCGCTGCAAGACCTTTTGAAACCCATCACAACGCGCTCGATATGAAATTGTACTTGCGTATTGCCAATGAATTGTATCTCAAAAGATTAATCGTTGGTGGCTTTGATGGCGTTTATGAATTTGCAAAAAACTTCAGAAATGAAGGAATAGATAGAACCCACAACCCAGAATTTACAGGTTTGGAAATTTATGTTGCTTACAAAGACTATTTCTGGATGATGGACTTCGTGGAGGAAATGATTGAAAAGTGTGCACTCGATGTAAACGGCTCAACAACCGCTGTGGTGGGTGAAAACGAAATCTCTTTTGCACGTCC
>CAZYBT010000115.1:0-7147 GCA_964645755.1 uncultured Rhizobium sp. | reverse complement strand
AATAATTGCTATAATTAATAACCAGGTCATAAGTTGTGTTCTAGTTTGAGTTTTTGTATTAAAGATGCAAAGTACGACAATTTTTCGGGAAATTTCAACTGTAATTGCTCATAAACTTTTATGGCTTTTTCAGGATAACCTTGAACAGTGTAAATATTTGCTAATGTTTCTGTTACGATTCCCATGTCGAGTACTTCGCTTTTCTTCATTGCCCTTTCTGGTGAGAAAAATTCTTTTTTAGGTCGTTGTATACTCGGATTTTCTTGAATGAATTTATCAATTAGATTCACTGTGGATTGCTGAGTTGGTTTATTGATTGGACCTTGATTGGCAATTCCTGAATTTAACCAAGAGAAGAAATCGTTGTTTTCCATTGGATGCTCACTAGCAGTTAGTTCAATTGGCTCCGTTTGGGGTTCCAATTTAAAATAGTCTTCTATATTGTAACCTACACCAAACGCAAGCGTTTGGGTTTTGGCAGTATTAGAATGATCATGATTTTCTTCAGATAATGGCTCATCTTCAGCTATTTCTGGATCGAAAAGCCACGTTCTGTTTGTTTTTTCTACCTCTAAATCAGTTGTTTCTATTTCAACTTCAGGTTCTATGGATGGTACAAACAACATCGATTCTGGTTCTTTGTCGAATGCTGGTTCAATTGCCTCAGGTTCAATGTTATCAGGTTCATTGAATGAGACAATTTCTAAAATAGGTTCCTTGTTAAACTCAAACGGCGTTTCTGTAGATTGAATATTTGCCACTTCTGAAATTACAGTTGATTCAACTACTAGAATCTCATTGGCGTTTATTGGAATATCTGTGGTTTCAACTTTGCTGTCAATTGATTCAATAACAGTTTTTTCTTCTGTTTGGAATGGTTCCTCAACAATCAATGGTTGAGTTGTCTGAATTTCTGTGATTGCAATTGTATCAGGTTGAACTTCTATTTGTGCAGGCTGAGGAACAATTTCATGTACTGTTGGTTGGGTGAAATTATTCCCTGAAATATAGTCGAACAGCCATGCCCGATCGGGGGTTCTTAATGCGGCTTGAAACAATGTATTTTCAGTTCGGAAATCATTTTTGGACTGGTAATGTTTGCTGAGTACCACGTAAGGCACATGGAAATATGGAAACGTTTGACACATTTGTACCAAGTCTAAAACGGTATCGGCGTTTAGAGATTCCTTTTGTTTGGCGATATGTGACAATGATTCTTGGTTCACCAGTCTAAAGCTACTGCAGAAAATATTTGTTGGATGATAATGGTACCTAATTCTTCAGTTAGATTATCTTCGATGCTTGTAAATTCAGTATTTGCATCAAAAATTTTCGAAGATGTAAAGGTTTTGGTAAAGTTCTTCTCAGGATATTTGGCACAACTAAATTCGACCCTAATACCCATGGTAAACTGGGTTTGAGAGGCCCCTGTTTCGGGACTAATTGCCGCTGGGTCGAGTTGGTAAGTGACAATGGTGCCTGCAAATTGGTAGTCGCCAATATCTGAACTCAAACCCAATCTAGTTTCAGTTTGAAACTTTGTTTTCAATTTTTCGGTGATGTTCATGGCTAATTTTGGGTTCACCAAGCTTGCTTCATTAGAAAAGAATTGTACACCGAACGTATTGATATCATTGGGGATATTTGTGCCTTTAAAGTCGTAAATTCCACAACCAAACAGGGTAAACAGAGTTGCGAAAATTGCAAAAAATAATCGTTTATTCCAATTCATATTGTTTGATTTTACGGTACAGTGTGCGCTCTGAGATTCCCAAATCATCGGCTGCTTTTTTGCGTTTGCCGTGATTGCGGTTTAATGCGCGTTTGATCAATTCTATTTCTTTAGCCTCTATACTCAAGTTGTCATCGGTAACTATCTGATATGTTTCAGATTCAACCTCTTGAATTTCTTCATCGTGATTTTGAATTTGAGGGACATGAGTTGGGAGCATCAAAGGATCTTCTAAAATTGGTTGAACATCGATAGGGATATGTGTTGTCTCCGATTTTTGAACGTTTGAATTTGTGGAATTGGCATCAGAATTATCGAGCAGTCCAAAGACAACTTTTTTCAGATCATTCACATCGCGACGTAAATCAACCAAAACCTTATAAAAGATATCTCTCTCACTCAATCCGTCGTAAGAACCATCAGTTTTTCCCAGTAGCATAGGTAGTTGGGCTTCAATTACTGGCAGGTATTTTTCGAGGGTAAATTCGTTTACAAAATTTTCGGTTTCGAGGACACATATTTGCTCGGTCACGTTTTTTAGCTGTCGGATATTTCCGGGCCAAGGGTAATTTGCAATTAAATTTTGTGCATCGATTGTAAGTTCGATGGCTTGACGGTGGTGAGTTTCTGCAAAATCTTGGCTAAATTTTCTAAACAGAAGGTAGATATCTTGCTTTCTTTCAGAAAGTTTTGGAACTCTAACTGGAACTGTTGCCAAGCGATAGTACAAGTCTTCACGGAACTTTCCATTTCTTGCTCTTTCCAATAAATCTCGATTGGTTGCAGCAACAATGCGAACATCTGTTTTTTGAACTTGACTTGATCCAACTTTGATAAATTCTCCATTTTCAAGAATTCTGAGAAGACGTGCTTGGGTTCCGAGGGGTAACTCTCCAACTTCGTCTAAAAAAATGGTACCACCGTTAACACTTTCAAAATATCCTTTACGTTTATCGGTTGCACCTGTGAAGGCTCCTTTTTCGTGGCCGAAAAGTTCACTGTCGATGGTGCCTTCAGGTATTGCACCACAGTTCACGGCAATAAATGGAGCATGTTTCCTGGTGCTTAAATGATGAATGATTTTACTGAAGCTTTCTTTACCCACACCGCTTTCTCCTTGTATGAGCACATTCATGTCTGTTGGTGCAACTTTTATGGCAGTTTCAAGAGCAGTATTCAATAATGAAGATTGCCCTATGATGCCAAATCGTTGTTTCACTGATTGAATATCCATAACCAAAAATTTCTGATACAAAGATACAAAACTATCTTTGTATTATGACAAAATGTCAGATTGATATAGATGAAAAAGTGAATTAAATCGATGTGAATAAACTGTTTGGTATTTTGAAATTGAAAGCAGTAGTTTTGGACATTCAACATGGAACAGGATCCAGACGAGATAAACACAAACGAATCAATTGATTCCAACGTATCTGAGAGCGATGCGATGGGAAAGGTCAGGCCAGTTTCTGGTTTGTATAAGGACTGGTTTGTAGAATATGCGAGTTATGTAATACTCGAAAGGGCTATTCCGGCTATCGAGGATGGTTTAAAGCCTGTGCAGAGACGGATCTTGCATTCGATGTTTGTGATGGATGATGGTCGTTACAACAAGGTGGCGAACATCATTGGGGCCACCATGGCTTATCACCCGCATGGTGATGCTGCAATTGGAGATGCTTTGGTGAATATGGGTCAGAAAGATCTGCTGATCGACACCCAAGGAAACTGGGGAGATGTAAGAACTGGAGATTCAGCGGCTGCACCAAGGTACATTGAGGCGCGTTTATCGAATTTTGCCAAAGAGGTTGCGTTTAACGAAAAAACAACTGAATGGCAGCTGAGTTATGATGGAAGGAAGCGTGAGCCAATTGCACTTCCAATGAAATTTCCTTTGTTATTGGCTCAAGGGGTAGAAGGAATTGCAGTGGGGTTAAGCACGAAGATAATGCCTCACAATTTCATAGAACTCTGCGAGGCAAGTATTGATATCTTGAAGGGGAAATCTGTGCAGATTTTTCCAGATTTTCCAACCGGTGGTTCTGCTGATTTTAGCATGTATAACGATGGGAAAAAAGGAGCAAGAATTCGTGTAAGGGCCAAAATTGAAGAAAAAGATAAGTCGACCTTGTTAATCAAGGAAATACCTTTCGGTACAACAACCGGTAGTTTAATTGAAAGTATCATTAAAGCCAGTGATAATGGTAAAATCAAGGTAAAAAAGGTTATAGACAATACTGCGAGAGATGTAGAAATTGAAGTTCAATTAGGGCCTGGCTTAAACGCCGACATTGCGGTAAATGCTTTGTACGCTTTTACCGATTGTGAGGTTTCCATTTCGCCATTGTCGTGCATTATTGTAGATGAAAGGCCAATGTTCATTGGTGTGAGTGAGATTCTTAAAATTTGCACTCAAAATACTTTGGACTTATTGCGCAGAGAGCTTCAAATTGAGCTTGATGAATTGGAAACAAAGTGGCATTTTTCGTCCCTCGAAAAAATATTTATTGAGAATCGAATTTACCGCGATATTGAAGAATGTACCACTTGGGAATCAGTTTTGGAAACTATCGACAAAGGATTGGATCCCTTCAAGTCTTTATTCAGAAGAGAAATAACGCAAGATGATATTATCCGTTTGACGGAAATTAAAATTAAACGGATATCCAAATTCGACGGTTTCAAGGCTGATGAGTATATCAAAGGACTTGAAGAGAGTATTCTGGAGGTAAAGCACCACCTGGAGCATTTGGTGGAATATGCCATCGATTATTTTAAACGTTTATTAAAAAAGTTTGGTGCGGGTAAAGAGCGCAAAACTGAAATACGTGTTTTTGATACAATTGAAGCCAACGTTGTGGCTGTTGCAAACGTAAAATTGTATGCAAATATGAAGGAAGGGTTCGTTGGAACGTCCCTCAAAAAAGAAGAATTTTTGATGGATTGTAGCGATATCGATGATATCATTGCTTTCAGAAAAGATGGCAAGTATTCCATTTCAAAAGTTTCAGATAAGACCTTCTATGGCAAAGATTTGATTCATGTTGATGTTTGGAGGAAAAACGACGAACGAACGACTTACAATGTTGTGTATTGGGATGGTGCTGGTAAGAAAGCCATGGCCAAACGTTTCAATGCAACGGGATTGATTCGCGAAAAGGAATACGATATCACGGGTGGAAGTCCCAAAAGTGAAATCCTTTATTTCTCTGCCAATCCAAACGGTGAAGCTGAGAAAGTAACCATTTTCCTGAGCGCTTCTGCGAATGCGAGGGTAAAACAATTTGACTATGATTTTGCAAAACTTGCCATAAAAGGGAAAACGGCGGCGGGAAATCAGCTTACAAAATATGCAGTTAGAAAAGTTGAACTTCGCGAAAAAGGTGGTTCTACTTTAGGCGGAGTAAAAATTTGGTGGGACAATATCACTGGAAGATTAACAGGAGATGCAAAGGGACAATATTTGGGAGAATTTGATTCAGATGATAGGGTTCTTGCGATCTTTAACGATGGATCTTATGAAATTACCAATTATGAATTGATCAATCGATTTGAGCCGAATGAATTGTATTTGATTCAGAAATTTTATTTAGAGCAACCTGTTCAAGTTGTTTATTTTGATGGAAAATCTAAAAATCATTTTGTAAAGCGATTTGTCATTGAAACGAGCACCTTAAGTAAGAAATTTATTTTCATTTCTGAAGAAAAAGGTTCCAAATTAGAATGTGCATCAACGTCGAACCCCACATTAATTGAGTTGGTTACAGAAAATAAAAAGGGAGAGAAGAAAATTGAAACCCTGAACATTACTGAATTCATGGACGTGAAGGGATGGAAGACATTAGGTAATAGATTGAGTCAGGAGGTTGTTAAAAAAGTGAAATTGGTGAGCGAAAAAGTGGGTGAGTTTGAACCTGTTGTGGTAGAGGAAGAATTAATAGAAGAAGAAGTGAACCACGATAATGGTAACGAAAATGGGTCTAAGCCACCACCACCACCACCACCGATTATCAAAGGTGACAGCCCCCAATTAGATTTACTGTGATACATACAATAACACCAGAGGTATTGCCTGAATATCAATTAATTGATTCGGGTGAATTTGAAAAGCTCGAGCGATTTGGGAATTGGGTGCTACGACGTCCGGAGCCTCAAGCTGTTTGGAGTAAATCGATGAGTGAGCAAGAATGGCAGAAGTTATCGCATGCCACTTTTACGCGAAAAAATTCAGAATCTCGAGACGCGGAATCAGGCAATTGGTCTGTAAAGAGAGGAATGCCAGACAGGTGGCATGTTCGGTATAAAAATGGTGGGTTAAATTTCAAAATGAGATTGGCATTGACATCGTTCAAACATGTTGGATTGTTTCCAGAGCAGGCGAATAATTGGGACTTTATAGCCAAAAAGATCAAAGGATTCAAGGGTGGAGAAAGGCCAAAAGTATTGAATTTATTTGCGTATACAGGTGGAGCAAGTGTTGCAGCTTGCCAAGCTGGAGCCGATGTAACGCATGTTGATAGTGTGAAGCAAGTTGTTACTTGGAGCCGAGAAAATATGGAGGAAAGCGGTTTAAATGGCATACGATGGGTGGTAGAAGATGCCTTCAAATTTGTACAGCGAGAATTAAAGCGTGGACGTAAATACGATGGAATTATATTGGATCCTCCGGCGTATGGTAGAGGTCCCGATGGTGAAAAATGGGTTCTAGAAAAGCAAATCAACGATTTGTTGCATATGTGTTCGCAGATATTATCAGAAAATGGTTTTTTTGTGATTAATTTGTATTCTCTAGGATTTTCAACATTGATTACTCAAAACCTAATTGACCAGCATTTTCCTGAGAGAAGGGATGTTGAAAGCGGGGAAATTTATCTTGAAGATCAGTTTAAGAAAAAACTGCCTTTAGGCACTTATCTGCGATTTTAAGGTTTCTTTTTAGAAGAGAAAATGGCAATGATTGCCGAAAGCACAACTCCTTGTACAATATTTCCGTAAATCATCATATTGCGGTAGTTTTCATGATTAAAATATTTTGCTGCTTCTGTTTGATTTTCATGTTGATGCATCACGAGATATTGTATCATCGATTGGTAAAAGTTTGGATTGAGGATAGTTTCAAATACCCATAAAGCAAGAGGACTGAAAAGTGCAATAAACACAGTACAAATGAGTCCAAATCCAAATGATTGCAGATAGGAGATTGTGCCGCCGATGCTTTTTCTGTACCCTGAAAGAGCGCGATTGAAAATAAGGATGTTTGGTATCAAAATTAAATTGGCAAAATAGGTATGGTATTGAATATAAACATCGTGAAATCCAAGTAGTTTTTCTAATGCGAGCCAAGCAATGGTTACCAATAAAAACCAAAGGGCAATAAAGATAGATTTACGTAAGATCATTTGGTTTGGTTGA
>CAZYBT010000114.1:0-7262 GCA_964645755.1 uncultured Rhizobium sp. | reverse complement strand
CAGTGAAGCCAAGAGATTTTAAAATTGTTGAATGTCCCCGAGATGCCATGCAAGGAATGACAAACTTCATTCCAACTGATGTTAAAATTGATTATTTAAAGTCCCTCCTGACCTGCAACTTTGAAGTATTAGACTGTGGAAGTTTTGTCAACCCTGAATCTGTTCCACAAATGGCCGACAGTCACGAAGTTATATCGGCAATTAGCGATACAGATAGCAATACAAAGCTATTGGTGATCGTTGCCAATGAAAGAGGAGCATTAAAAGCGGTCATACATCCCAAAATAAAATACCTAGGTTATCCATTTTCATTGAGCGAAACCTTTCAGCGCCGAAATACCAATTCAACCCAGCAAGATGCATTCATTCGCCTTGCGAAAATTCAAGAAATTGCAGAAGCATCAGGAAAAGAAGTTGTGGCATATATCAGCATGGCGTTTGGGAATCCATACAACGATGAATACCATGCAGAAATGGCCATGAATTGGGCGGAAAAAATTGGTAGTATTGGCGTGAGAACCATCAGTTTAGCCGATACTACCGGGCAAGCACAAGTAACTGATATTCAATCTATTTTCTCCAACCTCATCCCCCATTTCCCTCACATCGAATTTGGAGCACATTTTCATGCAAAGCCATTCGATTGGGATCATAAAATAAAAGCAGCACTTGACGCTGGTTGTAAACGATTTGATGGTGCACTCTTAGGATTTGGTGGCTGTCCTTTTGCCAAAGACGATCTAACCGGAAATATTCCCACCGAACATTTGGTGAGTTTTTTAAATCGTGAGGGACATTTAACTAAAGATTACTCCATCACGCATGAATTATTGGCAAAAGCCAATAATGTCATGCATTTAGGATAAACAATTTTTTATTTCTTTGCTGGTTTAATTGCCAACAAATAACTTTTAATGAATGGCCACAAATCGCCGTCCATCACATTTTGAACATTGCTCGTTTCTGTTTCTGTGCGAACATCTTTAATGAGTTTATATGGATGGAAGACATAGTTTCGAATTTGAGATCCCCATTCATTTTTCATTTTACCAGATTCAATTTCTTCACGTGCTGCATTTCTCTTTTGAACTTCGAGTTCATACAATCGGCTTTTCAACATTTGCATGGCTCTTTCTCTGTTTCCGAGCTGGCTTCTATCGACCTGACAAACCACAACAATTCCTGTAGGAATGTGCGTCAATTGAACTTTTGTTTCAACCTTATTGACGTTCTGACCACCGGCACCTCCACTTCGAGAAGTATGCAGTTCAACATCATTCGGTTTGATTTCAATTTCGATGGTATCATCTACCAATGGATAAACATACACACTGGCAAAAGAAGTATGACGGCGAGCACTGCTATCAAATGGAGAAATTCTCACCATACGATGTACCCCGTTTTCGCCTTTTAGGTATCCAAAAGCAAATTCACCACCAGTAAATTCGAGTGAAATACTTTTAATACCGGCTACATCTCCATCGGTACGGTCTAATTCTGTCACTTTGAAGCCATTTTTTTCGCCCCACATGATGTACATACGTGACAAAATTTCGGCCCAATCGCAACTTTCAGTTCCACCGGCCCCTGCGTTAATTTCCAATACACATCCAAGGTGATCTTCCTCACTTTGAAGCATATTTTTGAATTCAAGTTCTTCGATCGCTTCGAGTGATTTCTGATATTGTTGTTCAACTTCATCAGCAGTAGATTCGCCAAGTTCTTGAAATTCAACCAGAATCTCCAAATCATCGAGCAAGGCTTGAACTTTGGCAAATCCGTCTGTCCAAACTTTTTTTTCTTTAATTTTCCTTAAGTGAGCTTCAGCTTTTTTTGGTTCATTCCAAAAGCTAGGATCTAAGGTTTGTTCCTCTTCGTCTGCAATCTCTGCTAGTTTTCTATCGAGGTCAAAGATACCTCCTCAAAGCCTCTGCACGGCCTTTTATATCTTTATGCTGTTCTGCATTCATGGTGCAAAGGTACGATAAAAAAGTTTATGAAGATTAGGGAGATTAGGGAGATTAGGGAGATTAGAGATTAAAAAGATATGGTTTTGAAGTTTATGAGGGTTTATAAAGGTTTATTAAGGTTTATAGAACCTTGAACATAATCTTTCAACTTTACATTTCTAAAAAAATTCCTTAAATTGCAACATTATCATTTTCACATCAACAAACTAAAATTCAATATCTTACTTTTATTTTGGGTGATAACCGCATCACTTGAAGCACAGCCGTTTTGTCAAAAAGAGAATCTCTTTGGCGAAACGGTGTTTTTGGAAGGCAGTCCCAGAAATGACAATGCTGCCACAAACTGTCTGTATTCAGTGGTTAAGGGAAATGATCTCATAGAAATCTATTCCGATAAATTTGTTTGGTTTGAAGCTGGAAAATCATTCACCCAGCAATGGGTAAATTGCAATTCTTTGGCAGTCAATGTCCCTCAAAAGAAAACCGATTATTACTTTACCGGTGGCAATAAATCGGGCAAACAATATGGATATAAAAAGCTGACATTCAAAAACATATATCAAAATATCGACCTCATTTACGAACTCATCAATGGAGAGCTAAAATACTCATTCGACCTTCATTCTGGGGCTAAAATTGAGGACATTCAATTTGAGATCAAGGGTTCAAAATCATTGAAATTCAATCAAAACGACATCGAGTTCTCTATCGATTCAACCACCTGGAGAGAAGATGAAATTGCCCTTTTATTTGCGGAAAATGCAAAACATATTCCCAAAAATAGTTGCAAATTTCGCAAAATCAATAACCAAACATTTGGCTTTAAACTTCAAAACCCTGGCTTGAATCCGCCTTTCTTAATTGATCCGTTTGTAAGGAAAACCACAATACTATACGGTAAATACGTTGGAAAGCCGCATGGCATTGTTGACGTTGAGCACGATTTAGATGGAAATCTTTATATCTATGGTGGAGATGGTTATGTTGCAAAGTCAATACCAGCGTGGGATTCAGCTTCTAAATATCCTTTCGACCCGCGCTATAACAATTATTTTAAAATTGCAAAATATTCTAAATCTGGTTCACTTATTTGGATATTTAAAGGATATGACACAATTGCAAAATACGTCCAAAACAATATGCCTACAGGAATTACTGTTGATCGTGCCAATCAATCAATTTATGCATGTCATTCTCACCATGTAAAAATGTTTAGTTACAAAACAAATTTAGTCGATTTTGTACAGCTTAAAAAGGATGGAACGTTCAATAATTATGCACCTGAAATTATATATGATTACAAAAAATTAAGTTTTTACAACACGGTTTTGCCATTTTACAGCAATGTAAAATCCAAAATATTAGGCGTAGGATGGTTAAATGATACAGGAATATCCAAAGGTTTGTTTGTTTACAACAAAGATTCAAGTTCTTCGTACCTCAATGTAGTAAAAGTGACAAATCCATTTTTGAATGGTCCAGTAAATGGCCCTGTCATGTATGGTTTGAACGCAAATACCTCATTGTATAATGTATTTTGTTTCTTTGCTGGAAAATATTATTTTCAAATTCAAAAACTTTTACCAGATTATACAGAAGTATGGAGAACAGATTCATTCTTTATCACTCCGTACAGAATTGTTGGTGGATACATTATGGAAACACCAAATGTTACTTCTATTACTGCTAATTTAATAAGCTCGAACGATTCTAATTTGGTTTATTTTGATGGACATACTTTCAAAGTGTACAAAACTTCAACAGGTAAAAATGTTACACAAGACACCTTAGCCAATAAAATTTACAAAACATCCTACGGCGTTGCCATCGACCCATGTAACAACATTTTTGTTGCCGGAGATAGCTCTAAAATTTATTGTTATCATTTGAAGGACACTTCCTTAACCCTTCAAAAAACCTTGACAATCGACAATTACAAGCATCGCTATTTATTTGATATTGAATACGATGCACAGCGAAATTTGATTTATGCAACCGGTGATTCCATTCTTGCATCCGTGCAAAGTCCGTTTTCTTGCGTCGATAGTAGCATGATTACCGTGCTCGACTCTACTACAAATCTTTGCTACCAACCCATTGTGGCGGGACTTAAAAAGTCGTTTTCTGAGTCGGTGTATTCCTTTCAATGGACTGATACCACTGCCAATCAAGTTGTTAGATCTGTGGATAAACTCGGAAATGCAACCGATACTTTGGTAAATCCAACCGAAGGACATACCTACAAACTTCGAATCATGAAGAACAAAACCAACTTGGGAGTGTTCAAGGATTTGTATTTCAATGTCTTAAAATCGTCGAAGGACACCCAAATCATGAATGCTTGTATGGGTGATACTGTCAAACACCCAAGATTGACTAAGTACCTCACCAGCAATGCGTTGATCAATGACACTTTGACAAATTTTGTAGGTTGCGATTCTGTAATCACCCTAAAATTGGTGTTTCATCCAAAGTTTTACGATACCATTCGATATGAAGCCTGCATGGGCGATACCCTGTCTTTCGGATTGAAACAATTTGCTTCATCGGTAAAATACATTGATACTTTGGCAACCATTTGGGGCTGCGATTCTCTAATTTTGAGGGACATTCATTTCTTTGGAAGCAGAGATACCCAGCAAATTCATCTTTGCAAAGGATTTACTTTTAACGTAGGACCTCACTCCTATTCCAAATCTGGATTTTATTCCGACACCTTTGTGAATTTCAAAGGGTGTGATTCCATTTTGTGCACCAAATTGGTAGTTCACTCTGATACTTCTTTTTGGATCAAACACATCATCTGCCATGGTGATTCTGTAAAACTCGCTGGGAAGTTCCGTTTTAAGCCAGGTGATTACAACGACAGCCTAAAGACCTTTTGGGGCTGTGATTCCATCGTTAAACACCAATTGATTGTCAACCAACGAAATTTCGACACCATAAAATTGCACCTGTGCAAAAATCAAAAGATTGTCATCAATGGTAAATCCTATTCCAACGATGCCAATTTCACAGAAACCTATAAAAACATCTTGGGTTGTGATTCTGTTGTAAATTATGAAATCAAACAATCCAATATGATTGCCGATTTCAACATCGATACCACCGAAAATCCAATGTTGTCGTTTATGAACAAATCAACTGGGAATGTCAAGTTCATATGGGATTTTGGGGATGAATCGGTGGATTCAATTTTGAAAAACCCATCGCATCATTACAATAACGACGAGACTCATTATGTTAAAATCTGTTTGACCATCATCGACAGTTTTGGGTGCACCGACACCATTTGTCAGTCGGTTGAAATTTCCAAATTACTATATTGGCTATACAACAGTTTTAGTCCCGGCAAAGACGGATACAACGACATCTTTAAAATTGGGTATAAAGGTGGTTCTTTTAACTACAACCTAATGATTTACAACCGATGGGGAGCATTGGTATATGAAACCCAAAATGCAAATGTTCGGGATGAATCGAAGTTATGGAACGGAAAAGTAATGAACACCGGCGCTGATTGTCCGGCAGGTTCTTATTTCGTACTCTATCAATTGTATCTAAATGGCAACAACAATCCACCCAAAGAAGTCCACGGAGTGATTACGCTTATTAGGGATTAGTAGGGTTAGATGGATTAGAGAGAAATGGTTTATGAGGGTTTATAGAACCTTGAACATAATCTATCAACTTTAAATTCTCATCACCGTTTCAGGTAAATATTTCCTTGTTTTACGGTGTTGGCAGCATTGTTAAACTTGAAGAAATAGTAATACAGTCCCTCGGTGCAGGCTTTGTCGAACAGCAATCTTTCTGGTTTCTCATAATTCCCATCCCAATATAAATCGACGTTCTGTGTTTGTGTTTTATGCAGCATGATTTGACCATATCGGTTCATGATATACAACTCCGAGTTGGGATAAAATCTTGAATTTTCTATGTAAAACGTGTCGTTGACGCCATCTGAATTCGGTGAAAATCCTTCCACGATTTTCACATCTTTGAACAAATAAAATTTGAAATTTTCGCAAAAAGTATCTGAACAATTTTTTGCATTTTTCGCAATCAAACAGGGCTGGTAATTCGACCACATGTTGACATCGCTGTAGGTATGAACCGTATTCTTAGCCGTATCTGTTACCCCATCTCCAAAATCCCAAAGGTAGGTTGTTGCTTTCAACGACAAATTCACAAATCCAACTGTTGGTTTTTGAACGCTGTCTATGGCAAACAGGGCCTTCACTGTGTCTGTATACAACATGGTATTCACCACAGAATCACATCCCTCAAAAGTCAAAAACGTATCTTTGAGCAAAGCAGGCAACGTTCTGATTTTACCCTTGTAATTCACTTGAGGCTGATTGCAGTAATAAACTGTATCAAAATGTTGCTTGGGATAATTCACCTTCACCGTCAATTCAATCACAGAATCGCAGCCCAAATAATTGGAGATTGTGTCTCTAAAAAGTCCAGAAGTTGCAATCTTTACCCCTCCAAAAACCAAGGTATCGTTCAAGCATATCTCTTTATATATCTGATACTTGCTATTCTGCAAGAACACCAATTGGGTGTTCACAATTGAATCACATCCTAATGTATTCACGAGGGTATCCTTTAACAACGTATCTGAAAAATAGGCGTGATTATTGTGCACAAATGAATCTCCCATACACCGCGAAAACTGCAAAAACGTATCGGAAGGCAACCCCGCTGAAAAGAAATAATCGCGGTAAAAATGTCCCACAATTTTGTTTCTGTAAATACGCAAACGGTAGTTTTGTCCAACTTTCAACCCATTCAAGGTGTCGTTGGTGCGAGATTTACTGGAATGTTCTTGAAGTAAAACGTTGGTATCGGCTAAGAACCATTCAAACGAATATACCGAGTTGGTATCGGCATTGAGAATTTTAACATCCAGCGATTGCTTGCAAATGGTGGGTTGACTCAAATCGATTTTCAGCAGTTCGTCATCGCAATAATCTTTGTATGGAGAAGGCACCGCGGCCAAAATAGAATCTCCTGTAACCAAAATGGTATGGGTAGAAAAATCGTATTTCACATCGCGGATAAACTGCACCACCCCAGATCCTAGTTGAAGCGCTGTATCAAAGGTGAATTTACTCCCATCAAAGGAATAGCAATGAATTTGTCCTTTGTCACCAGCCAAAAACACGTGGTTGCAAGCATCTGCAGCGATGCCCATTTGGTAAAATTTCGTTTGCGAAGAAATTGAATCAGTTATTCCAATATAACTTCCATCAACAATGGATAATGTTCCAAATTTTTGACCAT
>CAZYBT010000113.1:0-7342 GCA_964645755.1 uncultured Rhizobium sp. | reverse complement strand
AAAAAGTAAGATGAAACAAACAAAAGAATGTAAGTTCTTAAAAATTTCCATGTAAATTCGTGAACAATTTAATACCACAGTACAATGATAAGAAAGTTTTTGAGTATTCTCGCTATTGGAACTTTGACTTGTGTATACAATCAAGCAAACGCTCAAATTTGCACTCCCGATGCAAATCTTAAAGCTCCTGGATTTTTACCTGCAGTTTTGCCAGATGCAAAAAAGGATGTTGCATATTCTGAGGCTATTACCGTTTTAGCATTTAAAGATACTACGGTAAAACAAGGTAATTTGACCGTTAAAGTTTACATTGATTCGATGAAAATCACTGGTGTACTGGGTTTGCCAGCCGGTATGACATCTACTTGTTTGAATCCAACTTGCTCATTTACCCCATCGGCTTTAAGTTGTGTGAAACTTTCTGGAACACCAACTACTGAAGGTGTTTATCCTTTGCAAATTGCCATTCTGGTATATGCAAAAGTTTCTGGAGTATTGCCTACAACACAAAAAGATACCATTAAGTCATTTGTATTGAATGTTTCAGGAACTGGATCAAATGAAATTATTGATACAAGAAAATTGGTTCTTAAGCCGAACCCAGCAACCGGTCAAGTGTATGTAGGATCGGCAATTTCGCCTGTGTTTTATAATTCGCTAGGTCAAGTTCAGGATGTTCTCTTGCAACCCGAAACGTATGGTTTTATTGTAAACTTGAAAGGGTTGAAACCCGGTTTATACACTGTGAAATGCGGAACTGCTACCAAGAAATTGGTTGTTGAGTAATGGAAAATAATATCAACGAATTATACATCGAAATTCCGAAAAAAAGAGCGGAAGCACCAGCTCTTGTGGTATTGGGATTTGTTGTTTTTGCCGGTTGGGCATTGCATTATGGTATTTTTAATGTAATTGGAGGACTGTTGTGGCTGTTGTTTGCTTTACCGATTTACTTTTGGATTTATAAAAAGCGTTCGGGCAAGTATTTTGTTCAAGTGAACAAAGAAGGAATCGGTTTTCGACAACATTTTTTCTCAAATTATGTTTACATTCCATGGAACTACATGCAAAGGATAGATTATTTGGTTTTTGAAATTAATTTTATGATCAAAGAATCTGCTCAAGTTGTCTGTTTTCCTACAAGCGGTTTGGATGATGATCAAGTTGATCAACTAAAATCGTTTATTTCTAAAATGGTTGAAATTCAACCTGTAAAAGAATAAAATATGTCGTTTTCCCCAAATTTTGATTTCATTGAAGAACTTCGTTGGAGAGGTTTGCTCCATGATGCCATTCCCGGCACCCAAGAACTATTGAATAAAGAGCAAGTTAAAGCATACATTGGTTTTGATCCTACTGCAGATTCATTGCACATTGGAAATATGGTGCCGATAATGATGCTTACGCTTTTTCAAAAAGCTGGACATACCCCTATTGCCCTTGTTGGAGGCGCAACTGGAATGGTGGGAGATCCAAGCGGGAAGAGTGCCGAAAGGAAATTGCTAGATTTGGATACTTTGAATGCAAATTTGGAAGGACAAAAAAAGCAATTGATGAAGTTTTTAGACTTTGAAAATGCTTCGAATGCAGCAAAATTGGTCAATAATTATGATTGGTTTCAAAATTGGGGATTTTTAGAATTTATTCGCGATGTAGGAAAGCATATTACTGTTAGCTACATGATGGGTAAAGATAGTGTTAAAAATCGCTTAGAGGCTGGAGGCTTGTCATTTACTGAATTTAGTTATCAATTAGTGCAGGGATATGACTTTGTTCATTTGTATAAGAACAAAGGTTGTAAACTGCAGATGGGTGGCAGCGACCAGTGGGGGAATATCACAACAGGCACCGAATTAATCCGTAGAATGGAAGGCGGTGAAGCTTTTGCTATTACAGCTCCTCTCATTACCAAAAGCGATGGAACGAAATTTGGTAAAAGTGAAGGTGGAAATGTATGGCTCGATCCCGCGAAAACTAGTCCTTTTAAATTCTATCAGTTTTGGTTGAATGTTGCCGATGAAGATGCGGTAAAATTCATAAAAATTTATTCATTGAAGCCACGTGCTGAAATAGAAGCGCTTATTTTAAATCACCAGGGTAACGAATATTTGCGTGGTTTGCAAAAAGCACTGGCTGAGGAATTAACCATTCGTGTTCATTCGGAAGAAGATTTAATAATGGCTAAAAAAGCCACCGATATTTTCTTTGGAAACGGAAGCAAAGACGATTTGTTTTCGTTAGATGAATTTTCATTGACTTCTTCTTTGGAAGGGATGGAGAAATTTACCGTAAACAAAGCAGACTTGTTAAATGGGTTGGGAGTTCTGGATTTGTTGGCAGGTGTTACACAGATTTTCTCATCGAAAGGAGAAGCGCGTAAAATGTTGCAAGCCAATGGCTTTTCTTTCAATAAGGAAAAATTTGCCGATGTTAATGCACAAATAAATGGTGAATTTTTATTGCATCATAAATATATTGTTGCCCAAAAAGGCAAGAAACAATATTATGTAATTGAAGCCATTTAATTGGTGAATGAACATTAAAAGTTTGTTTAATTGATTATCTTCGCTTTATGAAAGGTATTATCCTTGCCGGTGGTTCTGGAACCCGTTTGCATCCTCTTACTTTGGCCATTAGTAAGCAACTTATGCCTGTTTACGACAAGCCAATGATTTATTATCCTTTGTCTGTCTTAATGATGTCGGGAATCAATGAAATATTAATTATTTCTACTCCTCACGATTTGCCTCATTTTCAAAAGCTTTTGGGGGATGGTTCTCAGATTGGTTGCCGATTTGAATACTGCGTTCAACCATCTCCGGATGGACTTGCTCAGGCCTTTGTGTTAGGTGCAGACTTTATTGGTAGTGATTCAGTTGCATTAATTTTAGGTGATAATATTTTCTTTGGTTCTAATTTACAAGAAACTTTGAATAGTTCTGTTGATCCAAAAGGGGGAATTGTATTTGCATATCACGTATCTGATCCCGAGAGATATGGTGTGGTAGAATTCAACGAGAATTTACAGGCTGTGAGTATCGAGGAAAAACCTGAAGTGCCTAAATCAAATTATGCTGTTCCTGGTTTGTATTTTTATGATAATCAGGTTGTTGAAATAGCCAAAAACTTAAAACCTTCTGCTCGCGGTGAGCTCGAGATTACCGATGTAAATAAAATTTATCTCGAGAAGAAAGAATTACAGGTAAGAATCATGAGTCGAGGCACTGCGTGGCTTGATACAGGAACTTTTAATTCATTAATGCAAGCTGGCCAGTATGTTCAAGTGATTGAAGAACGTCAAGGTCTTAAAATAGGATGTATTGAAGAAATTGCTTGGCGTCAAGGATTTATTACTTCTGAAAAATTGATTGAAATAGCACAACCCTTGAAAAAAAGTGGTTATGGTGTTTATTTAGAAAAAATAGTTGAAAGGAAATATTGATTATTTCTGATAAACTTGAACCCAATCAACTTGGAAATCTTGAGGCATTTGGGCGCTCTTTAAGGGCTCAAGGTGCTCGTGATCTAACGCATTGTTGATAATTAAATACATAGGTTCATTGTAGAATTGTTGCATCCACTTGTTTAATTTAATGGTTTTGACTTTTACCCCGTCGGTGTAAAATGTGATTTTCTTGGGTTCCCAATGGCATGCATATATATGAAATTTTTTGTCTGTATCTTTTGGAAGTTGTACCGATTTCATGAGTAATTTTTTCGTTTTATTTTCTGTTTTTCCTATGTGAACAGTCATGGTTTGTTTGTGAATACTCTTGCCTTTGTTTTTACCATACATTTCAAATATGTCAATTTCTGGAGGCCAGTTGTTTTTCCCTGTTAGCCAAAATGCTGGCCATGTTGCCGGGCCAATAGGATTTTTACTGCGAATTGCAAAAAAACCATATTGGAAACACTTTTGATTCATTGAATTAACTAATCCAGTACCATAAGGAATTGTAATGGAATCTTTTGTGTTTTGATTAAATGTAATAGGCTTGTATTCATTTAATAAATGTAACAGTCCGTCTTTTACAAAAATCTGATCTTGTCCGTAATATTGATGGTGAAAATCTGGATGAAATTGTCCCCATGGTTGTCCTTTTGACCAATTTGATGATTCGAAAGTATTGAATGAATCATAGAATGTACGCTTAAAATGGCTACAATTTTTTGGCAAAATGAGATTTTCGCTGTTCTTTTTGGAGAAATTGTATTCAATTCTAGAAAAACCATTTCTAAAATCTAGGTTTTTCTTGAAAAATAAACCGATCAACCCTCTTTTGTATCCATTTTTAGTTGAATCATCATTTTGAGCTTTTGCAATAGGTTGGAAACCAGAGAATAGAACTATAAGAATGGCATACTGAAATTTTGATTTCATATTGCAATTTACATCATATATCGTTCATTATTTACGGCGTTAGATGTGATTTATTTATAAAAACAGAGTTTTTATAAAAATTAATGTGATATTTTGTGATATTTTGTTAATTTTGACTTCAATGTCGAAAAAATTCGACAATTGTTGATTTCACATCATGAAAAGATTCATACACAAATATCGTTTTTTAATCATTGTTTTTCTTTGTGCAATTCTTTTCATCACGATTTTTGATTTCGACGGTAAGAAAATTGCAAAAACAGACAAGCATTATTCGTATGACAGCGCTTTGATTTTTTTGAATTTGGGCAAAGGAGAATACGAAGTTCCCGTAGGAAATACTCTGATTTACAAAGACATTGCAAAAGACACATCTGGTGAATTTGAAAAATTGTCTGATTTGTATTTCAAAAAGGCTAAAAGTGAAAACAATGCATATGCTCTTTCCTATTATCATATGATTTGGAGTAGAAACTTGATTGAAAAAATTGGTTTTGACAGTTTTAAAAGAGCTCAACTATTTGCTTTGAATCAATCGCAATTGCAGCGCGACACAAATCTCATGCTTTCAGCAATTTCCAATCTATCTTCTGTTTATCTCATGAATTCAGAGCACGATAGTGGATTGCTTTACACAAAATTGGGATACGATATTGCTGTGACTTCAAACAACAATCGGTTTATCTTCTTTTATTCAATCAACATGGGTTATGTGATGAACGGAGATCAGCTGTATGGAGCCGCCCAAATGTATTTTGAGCAAGCGCTTACCGTTTCAAAAAAATTATATCCTCGGAATAATATTCTTTTAAATAATTTGCTTAGCATCATGATAACAGAAGAGAATTATCAGCAAGCAGAGGAGTTTTGGAAAGAACATTTTACCAATTACAACATTGATCCAACTACTTATGAAGGACAATTGATCATCATTAATAGGGCATTTTTATCACAAAATCAAAATAGATGGAAAGATGCTAGGGTTTGGATCAACAAACTGAAAGATTTAAAAAGCTATGATGAACTAAGATTAAATGAAATTAGATTAAAGCTTAGGCAAATTGATCATGAAAATGGAAATTTCTCTGTATATCTCAAAGAAAATAAATCATTTATTTTTGAATCATACCCTTATTCTTTTGTTGATTTAGAAGATTATTTAACCAAAGAACTTACTAAAAATCCAACGTTTTTTTCGTTATCAGATATTGTTAGGCTTGAGCAAGAAAAAGCTCCTCCTGGGGTAACAGAAAAAATGACGATGGCGGCTGTCAAGCGTTTGAAAGCACTTTGTTATGAAAACGCTGGTGATTTTAAGTCTTCCAATATGTTAAATAAGGAAGCCATGAAATATCGTTGGGAATTCGACGGATTGGAAAGTAAGTTGAGACATACTGATTTGTCGGAAAAGTTGAGGTTGAGTAAATTATTCGAGAAAATTGAGAAGCAAAAGATGAATATTGCTGAAAGAGAGCAGGAGAAGAGAATCTATCAAGCTTTTACCGTTTTATTAATTCTAATTTCTCTTTTGATTTTGTACACCATTTTCAAACAGAGAAAAAATACCAACTTGAGAGAACAATTACTTTTACAAGAACTTGAAAATGAAAAAATTCTTGCGGAAAATTTGGTTCGCGAAAATGATCTCAATAACAGAATTGTAACCTTGTCTAAATTAATTATTTCAAAAGTTGATGTTATCAATAAGTTGTTATCAGGTATTAATGAAAGCAACTTTCAGTCTGGAATGAAAGAGGTAAGAACAGAGTTTTTGAATATTCAAAATGCTGTTTCCGATGCTCAACCTCAACTTGCAGATAAACTTCTTGAAGATTATTCGGAAATTCAACAAGACTTTCCAGACGTTGTGACACTCAGTATTACAGAGAAAAGGATTTTTGTATTGAGTATTAACGGCTATCAAACAAAGGAAATAGCCGGATTGCTTGGTTTAACCAGTCAGTATGTGAACAATGCCAGAACTTCCGTCAGAAAGAAATTAAACATCGAGGAGAATTGGAAAGAAGTTCTTTTAAATAAGAAAAATCCGAATCTGCGCTCAACCGAATAACTTGTTGTAACTTTGTGTTGTGACTGAATCGCAATTTAATGCCGGATTTGTAAGCATCATTGGTATGCCTAACGCCGGAAAAAGTACTTTGTACAACCATCTTTTGGGCGAAGCCCTAGCTATTGTTAATCCAAAAGCTCAAACTACCCGTCACCGTATTATTGGAGTTAAAAACGGAGAAAATTATCAAATTGTTTATAGTGATACCCCTGGCGTACTAAAGAAAACAAGCTATCAAATGCATGAAAAAATGATGCATTTTGTGAATGAAAGTGTTCGTGATAGTGACGTTCTGGTTTTGTTAATTGATATTCATGGTAAAGATTTTTCAGATGACATCAAAGAAAAATTTCATCAAGCAAAAGCCAAAAAAATTATTTGTATCAATAAAATCGATACCAGTAATCAGCAAGAATTAGAATCTGCATTGGTTCAATTAAAGGAGGAATTTGAAGCCGATGTCTATTTGCCAATTTCAGCGTTAAATGGCTTTGAAACCGATACATTAGAAAAGTATATCGTGTCGTTTTTGCCACAGCACCCACCTTATTTTCCACCAGATCAACTTACCGATAGGTCTGAACGCTTTTTCGTGAATGAAATTATTCGTAACAATATCTTGAGAATTTATAGTGAGGAAATTCCGTATGCTTGCGAAGTCTCTACCCTTGCTTTCAAAGAAACCGAAAAAATTATTCGAATGAGTTGTGAAATCATTGTTGAACGGGAGTCCCAAAAGCCGATTATTATTGGACAGGGCGGACAAACAATTAAACGCTTAGGAATCAATTCTAGAAAAGATTTAGAAGTGTTTTTTGGTAAGCAAGTGTATATTGAATTGTTTGTAAAAGTTCGTGAAGATTGGAGAAATAATAAAAACATGCTGAAGC
>CAZYBT010000112.1:3857-7386 GCA_964645755.1 uncultured Rhizobium sp. | reverse complement strand
AGTTTGGGGAATTTATTTGGGATTGATGGGGTATTTTGTCCGTCCAGGGTAACAATAATTATTCATGAATCTTGCTTACTTTTGTTATGAATAATCATCCAAAAATGAGTTACACAATATCTTTTCAGGAAAGAGCCAAGTTAGCCATGTAGCTGCTATCCAAGCAATCACCGGTTACCTTGACGATGGCACGCAATCAAGCTTTGAAGTTAAAAAATCAAAGCAAGTCGAAAAAGAAGAAACTCTTTGGTTGACTAAAGTCTAAATGTCAACCTTATTTGGCAAAGGAAAATCCATTATAGACGAACATATTAAGATTGACTTTGCTGAAGGTGAATTAGATGAAAAAGTGGCTATTCGGAAATTCCGAAAGACCACTCAGCATGGCGCGAAAGCAAGATTGGCTCATGATTATTCTTCAGAAAATATGATATAAAATCACCATTCGACACAAATTCCTCGATGAGCAATAAATCGATATCTCTTTCATAAATGGCTTCAACAATTTGCATATATCTATTCCAAAACTAGTAAAATTGAGATGAAATACAAGTTAAATGTCTACTAAAATCGATATAGATATAATCTTTACTTCGATAATAATTTGGTTTGTAAATCACCCAATAAATCATCCATACGGCTGAAGGCAAAACATTTGTTTCCTAAATCTTTTAAGGATGCACCGATATGGTAAAGATTGGTGCCGTCAATAACTAAAAAATGATCATGGCTGCTGCGGTTTTCGATTACTGATATTTAAGGATATTGTAAGTTATGTTTTTCTATATCCTTTTTCAACATGGCATTATTGCGGGTATGCACCGTGCACTCTACTCCTATTTTACTTTTACTTAGCAACAATAAAGTGGTTTCGTCTATATAATTATCAACCAATACCAGTTCGACTATTCAGAATTGCAAATGAACATTTTCATACCCGAACTAGGAGAGTCTGTATTTTTTAATAGTCGTGAATTTGTAAATATTTTCGATGCTTTGCAATATTACATCAATCTAGTATTTTGTTTTAATAAGAATAATGTAGCATTTACCAAAAAGTGAGTCGAATGTTTGATTCGATGATTATTTTTGGTTTTATGATAAACACATTCAAATATTTTATATTGTCAATATTATTTACAATACTCATTTTTAGCTGTGGTAAAGAAAACCAATCATCTAACCAAGGTGGAAAGTTTTATGTTAAAGCCACCATATCACCACCACTACAACTAGGGAAAAACATGTTCCAAATTGCATTTGTAGACATTATTAATCTGAAACAATGGAATGGTATAACTGGATCAAAACCATGCTCTGAACTTTCATCTTTCGAAGCTGATGTTACAGGGGGGCAAGAAATCAAGGTAGAAATAATTTGTCAAAACAATGAAGATTATTTATGTAGAACTGTAACTCTACAAGGTATTCTAAATGGCAACGTAATTAAAACATATTCACTATCAATGGGTAACGATAAAACTAACTCGAATTTTTGTCCTGATGGCGAAGAAATACAAAAAACATTCACAATACAATAAGGGTTAATAAGCCAATGAATATGAAATACAATTTTTTTGCGCTTAAATTAATTTTGTATTTTTTTTTACATGGTTTTAACCCTTGTAACGCTCAAAATTTTTACTTATTTTCTTGGGGTAATAATGAATCTGGTGAACTTGGCCTAGGTGATACTGCTAAATTTTTAAAATATAACTCTCCTCGATTAGTTGGTAATGATTCAACATGGTCTATAGTTTCATCTGACTTTGGAATTACAACAGCAATAAAAAACGACGGTTCATTATGGAGTTGGGGTGAACAATATAATGGGGAGCTAGGTATTGGTCTACCCAATAAGTTCAAAACTCAGAATCCTATCCGTATTGGAAATGACAATGATTGGATAGATATTTCAACAAGCAATGGACATACCATTGCCTTGAAATCTAAAGGTACACTTTGGGGATGGGGGTTGGCAAACTATGGTGCAGATACAGTTATCCAAAACCATCCGGTACAAATTGGTACAGATACAAATTGGAAAGTAATATCTGTAGGGTCTGCATTTTCAATTGCAATTAAAAGTGACGGGACACTATGGAGTTGGGGTGTAGGAGCAGATGGAGCTGGTAATTTCTGTAACAAACCAAAACGCATTGGAACTGGAAATATTTGGAAATATATATCTGCTGGACTCCAACATACAATTGCACTAAAAAATGATGGTACACTATGGAGTTGGGGTTATAATGGTAATGGCCAATTAGGTATTGGCATTGACACGATTAACGAAGTCTATCAACCCATACAAATAGGGAATGATACTAATTGGAGAATGATAAGTGCAGGTAGTAGATATTCATTAGCCTTAAAAACTGATGGATCTTTATGGAGTTGGGGAGACAATAGTTTTGGGCAACTTGGTCTAGGAAACCAATTAAATTCTAACTCTCCTAAACTCATAAATAATGATAAAGATTGGACCGACATATGTGCAGCTGCTTTTCATACTAGTGCAATCAAAAGAAATGGCACCTTATGGAATTGGGGTGAGAATAATTGGGGACAACTTGGGCGTGGTAATTTTGTGTCCAATAAATCTCCGGTAAAAATGGGGAAAGACAGTAACTGGTTTGCCCTAGGAAGAAGTGTGGGTGCTAGCACATTTGCAATTAAAAAAATCACACCGAAAACATTATCAATGACTTTATCCCATTTTAGGAATAAAAAATCCTGTGTAGTATATCCAAATCCAACTTCTGAATTTCTTTTCATTTGCAATATAAAAAATATCCAAATTGAATTTAAAATATACAATTCAAATGGAACTCTATTGAAAAACGGATTTACTTTTGAAAAAATTGATATTAGTCAATTAAAACCAGGATTATATTTTCTAACAACCAACATTGGGAATAATACATTTATCAAAGAATAAGAATAGTTATTCATTCAAAACCAAGGCCAAAATAATTGCGAATTTCGCAATACATAATTTTCATTTCTTTAAAATCTTTCACCAAAATAGCAGATTTCATTTTAATTTTACCGAATGGGTTCGTTGGCGCTTTACGTTCAAAAAGGGGAAAGTAAATATCGTTCGTATTTTGAACAGCATCACGATGCAATTCGAAAAGGATTGGCTGAAAATGATGCCAATTTGATCTTTTTTCCGCATTTGATGCAGCAATTGGGGCCTAATTATGTACAATTGCTCAAGCAATATTTGCATGTTTATTACCCCGGATTTACCGAACTACTGCCCTTCCAACAATCTGAAATTCTGTATCTTCTGGATGCTACACATTCAGAATTTGAAATTTACGAGTGGATTGAACACAACTTGAACCTCAATTTACAACCTGGTGCCTATTTATTTTTCATTAAGCCCGGGGCTCTGAATTTTGCTTCGCTTCATGAGGGACATTCTGAAGTTTCAGAATTAGAGAAGCTCATCCCCCATTTTAAATCGATCATCCAGAATCATTCATTGGAAAGCAAAACCAATGAAGTTAAGGATTTCGTG
>CAZYBT010000112.1:0-3757 GCA_964645755.1 uncultured Rhizobium sp. | reverse complement strand
AATGTCAATTGCACCCTGCGGTTGCCATTTCCAATGAGTTCTAGCAGATCATCGGCCCCGAGCACCATGGCCAAATCGGCCTTCGTGCCATATCCCTTTTCGATATATTCGGGAAAATCAATAAACCATCCGGAATGGTCTTTATAAAACTCAAATTGGTGTAGTTTGGGCTGAATGCCTTGATTCAAATTGCGGTTAAGAATGCTCATAATAGATGAAATTTTCATCAAATATCATGAGGGATGTTGGAGGCTTGGATTTTTTACAAGGTTGTAAATGGAAAGTCGAATTCACCTTTCTGACAATTCCACCTGCGTTAGCTTAACTAGTTTTTATTAATATTAAACAAAAGGAGAAAGTCCCAGATTATACCTATTGACACATAAAAATTACGAATAATAGTTTAAATTATTAAAAAACAATTACTCCAACCATTAAAGCAAAATTAATTACAAAACAGTAACTTTATAACCTTTGAGGCGCTCTTCTAGTGATTCCTTAATCTTGTGATACTCTTTATTAAAAAATCGCAGCGTTTTCAACAATCAAATTGAATCTTTTGTCATTATTTAAAGAATTATAAACATATCTCAAAATCTAGTAAAGCCATAACAAATAATAATTAATTACAATCACTTTTATCAGTTGTTTATATTTAAATGAATTATCGTTAATTACAATTGCATCCTATATCTGATTGAATCAATTAATGATGTATTTCTTTAACTTGTAAATAATTTTAAAATATCTAAACCTTTAATTTATATTTGAACTAAAATTATTTTAAATATGAAATCTTTTATAACCAAATTTTCTTTGCTGTTTATTACGATTATTGGGTTTTACGATTTAAATGCTTGCCATTTAGAGGATAATAATAGACTTTACAATATAGAAAATTTTGAACCGACACAACAAACCGTTTACGTATGTATGGGTAAATATTCAGAAGCATACCATAGTAGTCCCGATTGCAGAGGGTTGAATAATTGCGGTACAAAAATTTATGAAACTACTTCAGATTATGCGGTAAATACACTTAGTAGAAGACCATGTTGTATTTGTTGGAGAGTATCTTCTTACAATTGCGCTACAGACAAACAAGAAAATCGTTATCCAGATTACATTTCTCCCCTTCCTGCTGACGCCTTTATTAATGCAGCCATTCAAAAACAACGGAATTACGATGCTGGAAATCGGATTGTACAAGATGAATTAAATCAATTGCAGCAAGTTAGAAGTCAACTGACACGAAATTGCGATTTAGTTTATTTTGACAAATTAGCCACAAATGCAGTTTCTACAATAAATAACAGTAATTTGGACTTGTCATTTCAATCACATGTGAATTGGGCGGTTAATATTGTCCGATCTGTAAGCAACAATGAATATGTAACCAGATCCATCACAAGTACTAACGCATATTACCAAATGGTTAGAGAATATAATAGTCTTTCAACTACTCAGCGAGGGGCAATTCAAGCAACGAATTTTTACAATTATTTTATGAGTTGGTATAACTCAGAAAATGCAGCTACCACAATAAATTACAAGTCTTATTATTCATTTTAAATTATCTATTCAGTTGGAGGGTTGTATGACAATTTAGGATTTAATTAGAATTAGTTTTTAATTGATTTAATCCTTCTAAAAGTTCGGGCCAATAATCTGAAATAGTCTGTTCAAAGAGTAATTTAAAATTACTTACTTCAATTTTTTCATCACCTAATTTAATATAAAAGTAAAATTTATAATAATCGTAGATTTTAACATAAACAAAGCAAGTTATTGCTAAATAATTAGATAAAGATCTACTTTTAGGATTTGCATTTATATCAATTGAAATAGGCAACTTTAATTCTGTGTCATTTAAACGAGAAGAATCTTTTAATTTAAGATCTAATGGATATGAGTTATTAATTACAATTTCTAAACCAGGATATTTAGTTTTTAAAAATGATTTTATAGAATTCACTTCTTCAATAGTATTTAATATTTTGATTTTAAAACTATCAATTTGACTATGATTTGCTTTGCAATTTAAAAACACTAGTAATTCATGCTCTGTTGCATTTTCATTTGACATATCATCCAGACAATACCCTCTAAAATTTATAATTTCAACATCAGATTCTTTCAAAATTATGAATAATACGATTTGAATAATGAAAAGTGCAATAATTGCAAACGATAAATATGTATCCATTCCTGAATCAATCAGATACAAAGTATCTGACTCATGAATTATGTTTAAAAACAATTTCAACTCTAATCCAATGAAAAACAATCCTACTAACCAGTGAATATTCTGATTCTGAATACCTAAACCATTTTTATAATTTGAACCAAAAAAGCACCTTGTAAATTGGATGTTGAAGTAAGGATTATTTTTTAATATGATTAATACCAGATTAACTAAGAGTAACCACAAGATTGAAATTATGTGCCAATACATTTTATGTTTTTTTAAATTACAAATTTGGAAATATGTCGCTTAACAGCCAATTCTCTCATGGAAAACCTACAAATCTCTGTTGCTAATTTAAATGCAATTTCTTTTTCTGTATTAAAGAAATCCATAGAACATTGAATTAAGCGTCCAAAAAGTTTATTATCAGCTGGTTGAGAAAAAATAAGTCTCGCAAGTTCTTTTTTGTCATACATTTTGCAAGTATGTTTTACTGTGTTAAAAACTTGATGATCAAAGTAAACCCTTCCATTAGTTAAAGCAACTTCCTCAATAATAAATTCGGGTAATCCCATTTCTTGAGTAAGTCCATCTGTCATCATTTCAAAAACAAAATCTGAGAATGGCTTTGTTTGTTTGCTAGACAGATATAGATGGGAAATTGCAATAATATTTAGTTGTTGGGTTTCGTTTAACATACTAAGATCTATTTCATTCACCTTAATTAACTTAATGATATCATTTTGTTTTACATTTACCTGATAGCTGTACATAATTTGAAGAGTTTATATGTAAAATATGACTTTAATTTTGTTGTTGAACCTTTTCCCAATATGGATATATCACCTTGTAAAAACAGTTCATCGCAGATACATACCAATCTGCAATCTGATACCAAGTTTCTTCTACAGCAAAACGACCATGGAGTTTATCCAACTCTTCCTTTGGCATTTCAAATTTAATTCGTGAAGCCTTTTTATTTTCTAAACGTTCCCACTCAATTGTTCCGTTGTGTTTTGCTTGAATCTCGGATTTGAAATTAGCCATAGCATCAATCAACGCTTTGTCGGTGTCGTCAGAGAAATATAATTCTACTCGATAAGTAAGTCTACCAATGCAAAAAGCAAACTTGCCTCTGCCTTTCCAGAATCCAATGCTGTAATGTGGTTTTGACCCGACTCTATCTAGGTAATCCAACTTATTTTCCGCTAGCTTTGATTTTAGGACGTTCCAAAACTTCAATAACTGAATTTCAGATTGCTCTACTGTTTTGCTTTTTTCCTGCTCTTCTTTTTCTTTCTCTTTGGCATCAATCATGAACTCTTTGGTTTCTGGCAGCGGAATGATTTGCTCCACTTGCAGAAACATATCGTCACCCATTGAGTATGGAGTTGCCCTGAAACACTGGACTTGAATATCATGGTTTAATAGCCATAACACTGTTGAAGTTACCTCTTTACGATAATTATTGGCTACAAAAATCATGCGTTGATCATTACGATTAAGTAGAAGTTTATAATACTCCCCAGTTGTTGGACCAAAGTTTAGTGGTGCTAAGTTAATATTTTG
>CAZYBT010000111.1:305-7512 GCA_964645755.1 uncultured Rhizobium sp. | reverse complement strand
AAAAACTCAAACTAGAACACAACTTATGACCTGGTTATTAATTATAGCAATTATTGTTTCCATCTTATTGATGTTGATTATTTTAATTCAAAACCCTAAAGGTGGTGGATTGGCTTCAAATTTTTCTCAAGGAAATCAAATCTTTGGGGTCGAAAAAACAACCGACATCGTGGAGAAAATCACATGGATTGGAGCACTTTTATTGGTGGTAATTTCTCTTGCTGCAGCTTCTTATCAGAATGTTAAAAAGCCAACAAAAGCGGCAACTGCACCAACTACCAAAGACGTAACACTTCCTGATGTTAAGGTGAAAAAATAACAAGAAAAAATATTCATTGAAAAGCCGGATTTTATCCGGCTTTTTTTTTGCATTTAGTTTAAACTAAATTTTACCAATCAAATCTATATCTTTGTTTTTAATGATTGTGAATTCTTTAAAATCGCTATTCCTCTATTTCTGCAGCATTTTATTCATTGGTAACCTGAATGCCCAAATTACAAATGTGGCTGTAACACCATTCAAGGTAGATCAAAAAGTAATCACTGCAAGTATCAATAACAAACAACAAGCAACCTTTGTATTGAAACAATTTGAAATTTCAGATTTTCACTCGTCGGTGTATTCTGTAAAAGGATACTATTATTTAGACAACGACAAACTGCAAATTCCACTCTCAGGAATTTACAGCGGTGATTATGTACTTACACTGTATGCTTTCGCCGACGACAGTAAAGATGATTCTGTTGTAAACTTGGAATATTCATCAGCCGATTTTTGGAAAAGTATTGAGCATTTTAAAAACATGAACTTGTTCAAAGAAAAGTTCGTTTTTGAAGAACTTGCAGATAGTTTGGTGGGGTATCGTCAATTTTCAGATGGGTCGAAACAACCCGTGGTTTGGAACAATTATGAAGTGAACATCACAGAGAACTTTGAAATACTTAAAATTTCACAAAAAGCTAAAACCGATGTCCATATCAATCTTCTCAATTTAGGATACATCTACCGCAATTACAAAGTCATCTCTTACAAACAAGTAGAAGATAAAATCCGAATTTTGCTGGAATTCAACTACCCTTCGCGACACTATTTAATGGGTATTTGTGGCTCTGGTCAAGAAAAAGGAATCATTTACATCGAGGTAGATGAAGATGGCATCATGACACAAAACAAAGATTTTGTTTTGGAAAGTTGCTTAAGAGAAATTGGTTCCGATGATTTATCGAACCGTCAGAATTATAAGTACCGAATTGTAGACCATTATACCGATAGAGAATATCGCAGGATACTCTCTATCAATAAATCAAATCTTGATATCAAAATCATCAATGAAGATTAATTAGAGAGATTTCAATCTCTCAGCTAGATCTAATCCGTGTTGTTTTGCTGTTTCTTTGGCAATTTCATAACCCGCATCCGCATGTCGTACAACACCCATACCTGGATCGTTGTGAAGCACTCTACGCAATCTTTCTTCAGCGTCATCGGAACCGTCTGCAACAATCACCATACCTGAATGGATACTGTAACCAAGTCCAACACCACCTCCATGATGCAAACTTACCCAGCTAGCACCACCGGCAACGTTTACAAAGGCATTCAAAATTGGCCAATCGGCAACTGCATCAGATCCGTCCATCATGGCTTCAGTTTCTCTGTTTGGAGAAGCCACAGAACCTGTATCTAAATGATCTCTTCCAATCACAATAGGAGCACTCACCTCGCCATTTCTAACCATTTCATTAAATGCCAATGCCGCTTTTTGACGCTCCCCTTGTCCTAACCAACAAATTCTCGCTGGCAAACCTTGAAATTCAATTTTTTCAGCTGCCATTTGCATCCAACGCTTTAAACTCTCGTTTTCAGGAAACAACTCCAATATTTTCTTATCTGTGGCATAAATATCATTAGGATCACCACTTAAAGCAACCCATCTGAATGGACCTTTACCTTGACAAAATAAAGGACGAATATATGCAGGCACGAAACCAGGAAAATCAAATGCATTTTTCAATCCCTTTTCCAAAGCTCGTCCTCTCAAATTATTGCCGTAATCAAACGTAATTGCACCCATTCTTTGCAATTCGAGCATCAATTCAACATGCTTAAACATGGTTTCATAACTGAGTTCTGTGTATTTTTCAGGATTATCTCTGCGCATTCTATCAGCCGCTTCTACGTCCATTTGCATTGGATAATATCCAATCAATGGATCATGCGCACTCGTTTGATCCGTTAAAGTATCTGGAACTATTTTTCTGTCAATCAATCGTTGCAACAACTCTACTGCATTGCATAAAACGCCAATACTCACAGCATCACCATTTTCTTTGGCTCTCAACGACATATCTATGGCCTCGTCAATATCGCGGCTCATCACATCTAGATAACGGGTTTCCAAACGTTTACGAATTCTCCACTCTTCAACTTCAGCAACCAAAGCAACACCTTCGTTCATGGTAATTGCCAAGGGTTGTGCTCCCCCCATTCCTCCTAAACCTGCTGTCACATTTAAGGTCCCTTTTAACGTCCCTCCGAAATGTTGACGTGCACATTCAGCATATGTTTCATAAGTACCTTGCACGATTCCCTGTGATCCAATGTAAATCCAACTGCCCGCTGTCATTTGACCATACATCATCAAACCTTTGGCCTCCAATTCCCTGAAATGATCCCAATTTGCCCAATTTGGAACTAGTTGACTGTTAGAAATCAATACCCTTGGGGCATCTTTGTGCGTTGGCAAAATTGCCACCGGCTTTCCACTTTGAACCATCAACGTTTCATCGTCGTTCAAAGTTAATAAGGCATCGCAAATTTGATCAAAAGCCTCCCAATTACGAGCCGCTTTGCCCAATCCTCCATAAACAATTAAGTCCTCAGGTCGCTCAGCAACATCTGGATCTAAGTTATTATGCAACATACGATATGCCGCCTCTTGAACCCATCCTTTGCAATTTAATTTACTTCCTGTTGGTGCTTGAAGCACTCTTTGACCGCGTTGTTTTTCGTTCGCCATAATAAAAATACAAAGATACTTGAAAAAGGTTGTTCAACGAAGTCAAGATTTCCGTTTTTACCTAAATTTCATGGTTAAATTGATTCGCTTTCGAGGCACATCAACCTCCAAAACCCTGACTTTTACCTGCTGCCCCAACGACAAAGCCTCCGAAGGATGCTTGATAAACCTGTCGGCAATTTGACTGATATGCACCAAACCATCTTGCTTCACTCCAATATCTATAAATGCTCCAAAATTGGTGATATTCGTTACAATCCCATTCAGTTCCAAACCAATATCTAAATCATTGATGCTCCTTACAGTATCGGCAAAAGTTACCTCTTCAGCCATTCCTCTTGGATCTAATCCAGGTTTCTGTAACTCATTTACAATATCTTCGAGAGTTGGCAATCCTAATCCTTGTTGATCATCAACAAAGTCTTGTAACCTCAAGGCACTCAATTTCTGCGTATTGCCAATCAATTCCGCTACATCGTTTCCTGTTGATTTTGCCATTTTTTCCACCAATTTGTAGCGCTCCGGATGTACAGCAGAATTGTCTAGTGGATTTTTTGCATCACGAATTCTTAAAAATCCCGCACATTGCTCGAAGGCTTTATCTCCTAACCTTGGCACTGATTTCAATTGTTCTCTAGATGTAAATACACCAATTTTCTCTCTGTATTCAACAATGTTCTTTGCCAACGCTGGCCCCAATCCACTCACATAGCTCAACAAATGTTTGCTCGCAGTATTCAAATTAATGCCAACTTTATTCACTGAACTCTCAACCACAGTTACCAACCGCTTTTGTAGTAATGACTGATTCACGTCGTGCTGATATTGTCCTACACCAATGCTTTTTGGATCAATTTTCACCAATTCAGCCAACGGATCCATCAATCTTCGACCTATACTAATAGCCCCCCTTACTGTTACATCTTCTTTTGGAAATTCTTCCCTAGCAACTTCCGAAGCACTATAAATACTGGCCCCAGATTCATTTACCATGTATATGGGCAACGACGTTTTTAATTCATCCTTCAAAAAACTATATGTCTCTCGGCCCGCAGTTCCATTTCCTACAGCAAATATTTCAATCTCGTATTTTTGAACACACTCCGCGATAATTGCAATAGATTTTTGAGATTCTTTTTGCGGTTCGTGCGGAAAAATCGTGGTTTTATATAATAATTCTCCAGTTGCCGACAAACACACAACTTTACAACCCGTTCTAAATCCTGGGTCTAAGGCCAATACCCTTTTTTGACCTACCGGTGATGCCAACAACAGCTGCGATGCATTCATGGCAAATACTGAAATGGCTTCCTCATCCGCTCTCAATTTTGCCATCGCTAAAAGCTCATTTTCCAAACTTGGCTGCAACAACCGATTGTAAGAATCGTCCATCGCCAATTTTACCTGATCTGTTAAATCACTATATCCTTTTAAACAATGTCGCTTCATGATATAATACGCGCGCTCTTCCTCTGGACTCACCGCAAGTTTTAGATATCCCAATTCAGCTCCTCGCATCATGGCCAAAAATCTGTGTGAAGGACATTTTGTTATGGGCTCATTGTGTTCGAAATAATCCCTAAATTTTTGTGCTTCCTCTAAATCCTTTTTACCCCTCGCAGGCTTACTTGAAATAAAACCATCCTTCTCAAAAAGTTGCCTCAATTTAGACCTCAATGGGGCATCCTCATTGATCCATTCTGCCATGATATCTCTTGCACCTTGCAGAGCTTCATCCTTGCTTTTTACTTGGTCGTTTAAATATTGAGGGACATTTTGAAGCACTCGCTGATCTTTTTGTTCGTAAATTAATTTTGCCAGTGGCTCCAGACCCTTTTCTTTGGCTACGTCTGCTTTTGTTTTACGCCTAGTTTTATAAGGCAAATACAAATCTTCAAGGGTGTTAATATCGATTGCTTCAATCAACAACTTCTCCAACTCCGGGGTTAACTTACCTTGTTCCTTGATTTGTTCAATAATGTATTCTCTTCGTTTGTTTAGGGTTTCAATTTTTTCAAATTCATCGCGAATTTGTGAAATTTCAACTTCATCTAAATTTCCGGTTTTTTCTTTTCTGTATCGCGCAATGAATGGAATAGTTCCACCTTCTTGCATCAATCTCAATACAGCAGTTACTTGCCAAACCTTAATTCCAATCTTTTCCGCAATTAATTTTTCCATAAAAAGCGAAAATACATCTTGATTACCACCGTTTACTCACAAGTTATTAGCGTTGTATTAAATTCAAAAGTTTAAACTTTAGGTATCATTAAAACAATTTCAACCGCAATCTTCGTAATTTGCATCATGAAATCGGGAAAACTCACCCTTCTGATAATCGTTAGCAGCTTTTTCAGCTCATGTTTTCTTTTATATCATCCATATAATCAAAATGAAATCGATCAAATGATAACGGCTGATTCACTTGCTGATATTATGTCTCAAGATATGTCTCAAGAAACAACCGTCACAATCACAGAATCCAATTCCGACACATTGTCCGCAAATCCACAAATTCTTGGCAACGATCGCGATGAACATGGTTGCATTGGGTCAGCGGGCTATGTTTGGTCAAATGTTCTCAATAGATGTGTCAGACTATTTGATGAAGGACTCGGTTTTATGCCTACCGGCAAATTAGCCCAACAAGAAAATACAGATGAATTTGGCGCCATACTCTTGGGTTATGTTATTTTTGGCGGGACAGACTCAATGTATGCCGAATTGTTTTTTCCGCATGTCCCTACCAAAATAATCTGCCACAAAACAAGCTCTCAAAACAATACTTCTGTATGGAAATCTAACAATTACGAAGTATACAAAATCAGCGAAACACAGTATTCCATCTCCCATTTCGGAGAAACGATTTACGTCCGTGAATAATCTAACTTAACCAAATTTTAACCCATATCAATTGATATTTACAACTTTTTATCATACATTTGTTTAAACAAATGAATCGTAAAGAGTTCATATCGCAAGCTGCGCTACTCGCGGCATTTTGGAAAATACAATCCAACCCTACCATGCAGACCTTATTTAATTTACCCGATACTGGCTCAATGATGCCAGCACTTTTTGTGGGACATGGGAGCCCTATGAACGCCATTGAAACCAATGAATTTTCTCAAAAATGGTCGCAACTCGGAAAATCACTTCCTAAGCCAAAGGCAATTTTGTGTGTAAGTGCCCATTGGGAAACCTATGGCACCCAGGTTACTGCCATGGAAAAACCCAGAACCATTCACGATTTCGGAGGATTCCCCCAAGAACTTTTTAATGTACAATACCCAGCACCAGGATCTCCTCTTATTGCCAATGATATTCATCATACAGATAACAGTATTGCCTTAGATCAGCGTTGGGGACTCGATCACGGATGTTGGAGTGTGGTGCGCTGTATGTATCCCAAGGCAGATATCCCTGTTTTGCAATTATCGCTCGACGTAAATAAATCACCACAAGAGCATTATGAATTTGCCAAGAATTTAATGTCCCTCAGAAAAAAAGGAATTTTAATTTTAAGCAGTGGAAACATGGTTCACAACCTTGGTCGTGTGGCATGGGACAAAATGAATGTTCCAGAATACGGTTACGATTGGGCCATTCAAGCCAATACTGAAATGAAATCGGCGATTTTGAATCACCAATTAGACAAACTCAGCACATATTCTAAACAAGGAACAGCCTGGAATCTCGCTATTCCAACGCCAGAACACTATTTGCCTTTATTATACACCTTGGGGGTAAAACAAGAATCCGATAAAATCAACTGGTTCAACGACAAAGCCATCATGGGATCATTAACCATGACATCTTTTGTATTGGAAGGTTGATACAGAATTTAATAACAAACAAAAAATGCCCCAAATGGGGCATTTTTTGTTATTCAGGAATATTGATATTACATATTTCTGCGGTATTGACCGCCGACGTCAAACATCGATTCAGTGATTTGTCCCAATGAACAATATTTACAAACTTCCATCAACTCGGTAAACAAATTCTGATTGGCAACAGCCGCTTTTTGCAAATTCGACAACAACTCACCCGATTTCTCTTTGTGAAGTTGATGCAAAACTTCAATGGTTTTGATTTGGAACTGTTTCTCTTCCTCGGTGCTTCGAATAACTTCTCCCGGCACCAAAGTAGGCGAACCTTTGCTATTCAAGAACGTATTCACCCCA
>CAZYBT010000111.1:0-263 GCA_964645755.1 uncultured Rhizobium sp. | reverse complement strand
GATATTCTCCAGTGTGTTTTAAGGTTTCATAATACAAACTTTCTTCTTGGATTTTACCGCGTTGGTACATGGTTTCCATTGCACCTAAAACACCCCCTCTTTCAGTAATTCTGTCGAATTCTGTCAATACAGCTTCCTCTACCAAATCCGTCAATTCTTCAATGATAAATGCACCTTGAGTTGGATTTTCATTTTTTGCCAATCCCAATTCTTTATTGATAATCAACTGAATGGCCATTGCCCTTCTCACACTCTCTTCAGTT
>CAZYBT010000110.1:0-7679 GCA_964645755.1 uncultured Rhizobium sp. | reverse complement strand
ATCAATCTCAAATACTCGTGTACATTTCTTCCCAATGGCATGTGGTTCACGCTCTCGTGGAATACTGTTCCCTCTTCATCGATCAAGTAAGTCGCTCTGAAAGTTACGTTTGATCCAGTGTATAAAATTGTATCGTGCTCTTCATTGAACTCCGAAGACTGAATGTCTAAAATGTCCAAAATGCTCGATAAATTGCGATTTGTATCGGCTAAAATTGGGTAGGTAACACCTTCGATTCCCCCATTGTTTTTTGGAGTATTTAACCATGCAAAATGCACTTCATTCGTGTCGCAAGAAGCACCAATCACCATGGTGTTGCGCTTTTCAAACTCGGCCAACTCAGCTTGGAACGCGTGTAATTCAGTCGGACAAACAAAAGTGAAATCTTTTGGATACCAAAACAAACAGATTTTTTTCTTGTTTTTGGTTGCCTCTTCAAAAATGTTGATCGACAAATTGTCGCCCATCTCAGACATCGCATCTACAGCGATACTCGGGAATTTTTTACCTACAAATGACATATTTTTTTACTTAAAATTTTAGAATATTATACTAACAACAAAGGTAGTCATTCTGTTTTTTGGAAATCAACTTTCCCCTAAAAAAATCGGATTAAATGCAATTAATTTCGTTAAAAGTTTTTGCGTTTTTTACAAATCCCCCGATAGTTCATTCACCATCGATTCCCACGAAAACTGTTTTTTCAATTCCTGGAGGTTTTCTTTCATTTGAGGGATGTTCTGTCCCTCAAAAATTTCAACAATAGCGCCTGAAATACCCTCAGGATTCGGTTCACAAACCAAACCCGCTTTTTGATGCGGAACCAATTCCGACAATCCGCCAACATTGGTGATAATCATTGGGTTTTCGAAGTGATAAGCTACCTGACTCACCCCGCTTTGAGTGGCACTTCTGTAGGGTTGTGCAACAACATCTGCCGCCGAAAAATACACCTTTACGTCATCGTTTGAAATGAATTTTGTGTGCAAATGAACGCGGTTTTCGAGTTTGTGCTCTCGAATGATGTCTAAATATGGTTCACTGTCTTCGTAGAATTCACCTGCCACAATCAATTCAATGTTGTTGCAACTTTCTGGTAGTAAGTGCATTGACTCTAAAAGTAAATCCAATCCTTTGTATTTTCTGATAAATCCAAAAAACAACAAGTACTGCTTTTGTGGATCCAAATTGAGTTGCTTGCAGGCCTCTGTGCGGTCTAATTTCTCTCCAAAATTGTCGTAAAGAGGATGAGCGTGATAGCTCGAATGTTTTGCCACCGTTTTGTTAGGGAAAATCGTTTGCAAATCATTCAATACCTTTTTGCTCATGGCCACCGCTTTGTCAATACTCCCCAAGAAATAATTCGTACAAGGTTTGTCGTAAAAATGTTTTTCATGAGGGATAATATTATCTGTAATCGCTATCATTTTGGTATGCCCGTTTGATTTCACAATTCGGGCAAATGTCCCAAAACAAGGACCAAAAAAGGGCATCCAATATCGGAAAATGATGACATCGGGTTTGATTTTTTTATATGCGTAACCGGCTGAAATCCAATTGAATGGATTGATTGAGTTTAGCCGAATATCGATGTTTAAATCAGTAGGGACAGGGTCGTTGGAATACTGTGATTCACCCGGGAAAAGGAAATTCGGGTATTGGAGTGAAAAAGTAAGCAGGGTAACTTTGTTGTGCAATTGCAATTCGCGCGCCAATCGTTCATTGTAAGTTGCCAATCCACCGCGAAGGGGGTGTGCAGGACCAACGATTACGATGTGTTTATTCTTCCACATTAATTGATGGTATCTTTGACGTCGTAGCGGTTTCTTTCAGGGTTTGAGCGACTCACCAATTCACCGAGAAAACCCGCTAAAAACAGTTGAGTTCCAATGATCATTGCAAGCATACCCAGATAAAAAAGGGGGGAACTCGTTACCAAGGGCGCTCTATCGTGCCAATAATAAACATGGAGGAGTTTTTCAGCCACTATCCAAGCCGCCATAAGGAATCCAATGAAAAAGCTAAGGACACCGTACAAGCCAAAAAAGTGCATGGGTCTTTTGCCAAATTTGGACATGAAATAAAGGCTCATCAGATCCAAGAACCCATTGATAAAGCGGTCCATCCCAAATTTGCTTTTTCCGTATTTTCGAGATTGGTGTTGTACCACTTTTTCTCCAATTTTTGGGAAGCCTCCCCATTTGGCAATTACAGGAATGTAACGATGCATTTCGCCGTAGACTTCAATATTTTTAACGACTTCTTTTTTGTATGCTTTTAAGCCGCAGTTGAAATCGTTCAATTCAATATCGCTCATTTTTCTGGTTGCCCAGTTAAAGAGTTTCGTTGGAATGGTTTTGGTTATAGGGTCGTAACGTTTTTGTTTCCAGCCACTGACTACATGATAGCCATCTTGAAGGATCATGTTTCGGAGTGCTGGAATTTCGTCGGGACTATCTTGAAGGTCGGCATCCATAGTGATGACAACTTCACCTTGAGCAGCTTCAAAACCGATATTGAGGGCACCGCTTTTGCCATAGTTGCGACGCATGCGAATGCCTTTAATATTTTGATTGTTTTGGCCTAAACTTTGAATGACATCCCATGAATTATCTGTGCTGCCGTCATCAAGAAGGATGATTTCGTAGCTCAAATTTTCATTGGTACAAACGCGCACAATCCAATCGCACAATTCGGGAAGAGATTCTGCTTCGTTCAACAGGGGAATAACCAAAGAAACGTCCATTTTGTATTTCGTATTTGTTTGCAAATGTAAATGACTGATTTTGAGATTTTACAATTTACACATAAAATTTCGAAAATCCAATAATTTCACGCACTTCTGCAAGTGTTTTTTGCGCATTTTTTCGCGCTTTTTCGGCACCAAACTGTGCTATTTCTGTAAGCTTTTTATCGTTTGCAAGCATGCCTTCAATATTTTCTCTCAAAGGAGCGATAAATATTTCCATGTCTGCCGCCAATTGTTTTTTCAAATCACCGTATCTGATGCTGCCATTTTTGTGTTCTTGATCAAAAAATGCAATGGTTTCTTGGTTGCAAACGAGTTGCATGAGGTCAAATAAGTTTTGAACTGCTTGGCTTTTCGGAGAACCGGGCTCTGAAGGTCCGCTATCGCTCACAGCTCTCATGATTTTTTTATTGAGGGACGTTGCCGGTTCGTCGAGATAGATAGAATCTGCTTCTCCAGCACTTTTGCTCATTTTTCCACCGCCTGTAAGTCCAGGTACTTTCACCAGTTGAGTGTCGAAAGTGAAGGCTTGAGGTTCAGGGAAATATTCTACATTGTAAAGTCGGTTAAAGCGGTTTGCGAAGGTTCTTGTCATTTCAAGATGTTGTTCTTGATCTTTTCCTACGGGAACTTTAATTCCACGGTGAAGTAAAATATCGGCCGCCATTAAAACGGGATAGGTAAGCAAACCCGCATTGATGTTGTTTGGTTGTGTTCTTGCTTTTTCTTTGAAAGAGGTCACTCGCTCCAATTCTCCCATGTATGCATTCATATTCAAAAACAAATACAATTCTGCTGTTTCTGGAACATCGCTTTGCAAATAGACGGTGCATTTCTCGGGGTCGAGTCCCAATGCAATATACTCGGCGAGCACGCGTTTTACGCTGCCTTTTAAATCGGCAGGATTGGGATGGGTTGTCAGGGAATGATAATCAGCAATAAAAAAGTAACATTCAAATTGCTCTTGCAACTTGAGAAAGTTCTTAAATGCTCCAAAATAATTCCCTAAGTGCAGTTTCCCTGTTGGGCGAATGCCACTCACAACCGTTTCTTTCATTGATGCGAAAATACAACCCTTTTTTCGAAAAACGGAAAATATCGAATCAGTTGTGCGTATTTTTGCAGAATGTCGGTACGCTTGCAGTTGAAATTCACTCCCAAGGAAGCCTCAGATGAGGACTATTTGAAGCGTCAATTTATCAAGCATTCGGGATATGGAATTGGAACTGTGATTTTCGTGCGAAAATCACTAGATTCTCGCGGCAGAACGCCATTTTTTCTGATATCTGCCGATGTGTATTCCGAAGCCGATGTCCCTCAAAAACAAGAAGGTTTTCATCTGCAAAATGTTAGCGAAAAGCCTGAAATTCATATTGTTGGTGCGGGTCCAGCCGGATTGTATGCAGCTTTACAGGCCATTGAATTTGGATATAAACCCGTTGTACTGGAGCGTGGAAAAGCCGTGAAGGAACGCCGGCGAGATTTGGCTGCTATGAACAAAGAAAAAGTGGTCAATCCCGATTCAAATTATTGCTTTGGAGAGGGTGGTGCCGGTACCTATTCCGATGGAAAATTGTACACGCGGAGTAATAAGCGCGGACCGGTGCAAAAAGTATTGCAAAGTTTGGTGGATTTTGGAGCCAAAGAATCAATCTTGTACGATGCCCACCCACACATTGGAACAAATAAATTACCGGGATTGGTGGAAGCCATTCGCAACGAAATCATAGCCTGTGGAGGCGAAGTGAGGTTTGGTGTGAAGGTTGTTGATTTTGAATTGGTTGGAAATAAAATTAAACGTTTAATTTATGAAAATGGTAGCTCGGATGCTGTTGGTTTTGTGGTACTGGCAACCGGACATTCGGCCCGAGATATTTTTGAATTGTTGGATCGTAAAAAGGTATTGATCGAAGCCAAACCATTTGCTTTTGGGGTGCGACTTGAGCATCCTCAAGAGGTCATTGATCAGATTCAATACAAATGTGAGATCAAGGATGAGCATTTGCCACCGAGTTCATATTCGCTCGTAGAGCAGATCAACGGGCGAGGGGTATTTTCGTTTTGTATGTGTCCAGGCGGTATCATTGCGCCTGCAGCCACTGCACCTGGTGAAGTCGTGGTTAACGGTTGGAGTCCCAGCAAACGAAACGGTCAATTTGCAAATAGTGGATTTGTGGTCGCTGTAGATGATGCAGATTTCAAGCCGTTTGCAAAACATGGGGCGCTGAGGGCCATGGAGTTTCAAAAATTTTGGGAGCAAAAATGTTTCTCTGTAACCGGTAGTATTTCTGCGCCAGCACAAAGAATCGATGATTTCATTGGGGGACGTTTGAGTAGTAGCCTACCTCAATCGAGCTACATACCAGGCTTGGTTTCAACATCAATGTATGAGGTGATGCCAAAAGAAATCAGTTTGAGAATCAAGGATGCATTGGTGGTATTAGGGAAGAAAATGCGCGGTTTTAGGAGCAATGAAGCCATTTTGGTTGGTGTTGAAAGTCGCACTAGTAGTCCGGTAAGGATACCAAGAGACAAAGAAACATTAAATCATCCAGAGGTATCGAATTTATATCCTTGCGCTGAGGGTGCTGGATACGCTGGTGGCATCATGAGCGCAGCACTCGATGGTATGAAGGTGGTAGATTGCATTTTCAATCAAAAATAATCCCCTATATTCTGATAGTTCACTTTCGCAATGATAGTTCGTTGTGGTTTTTACGATGATGAATCTTTTTCATGATAACTTGAGATTATGAAGATAAACAATAATTGAATATTGTTTTTAGTGTTTTTTAATGATTAAATGAGTTTTATTTATAATTTATATGTTTATAAATTATGATAGTAAAGTTTCATTTTCGCCTTGATTTTATATGTTTTTATATAGGATAATAGAGAGTTTTAGTTTGTGTCATTGTACTTTAAAATTAGTATAAATTAAGAATAAAAATAATCCTTATAAATATTTAATGGTCTAAATTGCCCCCGACAACTGAAAAAAATACATGATGAAACATTACTTAACTAGAAAATTCTCAACAATGCTGAAGCTCTTTGGGCTAACGGCAATGTTGGGGGTAGCGGGTTCTGTGTCGGCACAGCTGAACGGAACATCGTACACCATTAATTCGGGTGCAGCAACCACATGTGTGGGAGCTTCATCTACAGGTACAAATTTCCAAACATGGAGTGCATTTGTATCTTATTTCAATACTTACGGGATTACAAGTACTTCAAAAGTGACTGTAATTACTGACGAGGTAACCACAACCACAGCATCGTTAACATTAACACAGTATGCGTCGGCTCCAACATCTTCAACAAAAAGATTGATCATTGATGGAAATGGTAAAAAACTTTCAAGCTCAGCTTCGTATGAGGTGTTGGGTTTGAACGGAATTGATTACTTGTCGATTCAAAACTTAACGGTTGAAAACTCTAACACCAGCAATTATCAAAGTTGTATTCGTGTTTATGGGGGTGCCGATTATTGCGCATTTAAAAGTTGCACCTTACAAATGTCGGCCTTGTCTACAGGTACAACTGGTGGTGGGGCTTATTTTGCATTTGCAAGCACAGCGTCGTCGTTAACAAGTACTTCTACAACCCACAACGGTTCTTTTGATACCATAACAAACTGTTTGATGAGAACTACCAACTCAAATAGCCCTGGTCCAACTTATGCCATTGTAGACCAACAAGGATCGAGTTATTACAGCAGCTCATCATATCCAAGTAACAACACGTTTAGCAACAATACGATTCAGAATTTTTATTACATGGCCATCAGAAATTACTACACAAACGGTGAGCAATTTTTGAATAATGATATTTCTCGTGCAAATGCAAGTAGCAATAACTGTTATTCAGCAATTTATATGGTTTATTCTACCTACACCTATTCTACAAACAGATCTACAAAAATTGAAGGCAATAGCATTCACGATTTGCCATTTTCTGGCGGAAGCTCATCTAGCTATATGAGTAGTTCGGTTTATGGTATCATGGGTCAATACAATTATGGTAATGTTACCAATTATTTTACCGTTACAAACAATTCATTGTTTAACATCCACTGTGGAAGTACCAACTATTTTGCTTACATGTATGGAAACTACTATTCGAATGTTTCTGGTAATAAAATTTTCAAATGGAATTCATATAGCACCGGCGCTTATTGCTACGGTTTTTACATGTACTACAGCTATTACGATTTAAAGTTTAATAACAACTTGATTCGTGATTGTTTTACTAAATATTACACCTATTTTATTTACGATTATTACGGGGATAAAAAGCAATTCACTGGCAATAAAATTGCCAAAAATACAACTGCAGATGGTAGTACCGCAGAAACCTATTGTTTTTACAATTACTATCCTTCAAGTTCTTATATCAACGAATGTAATAACAACACCATCGACAGTAATACTTTTGGTAGCTATTGTTATGGTTTCTATCAATATTATTGGAACGGTACTTTCAATTCAAATATCATCACAAATAACCGAATTTATAACGCAAACTATTCTTCATACTACGGATATTTTTACGCAACAATTTTGCAATATTTTTACAACTTCCAAGCAAATAACAATTTGATAGCAAATAATTTAGGCTATTATGGAATGTTTGGATTTTACGCTTATTCTTATAATAGTGGCTCATATAAATTTGAATGTAGACAAAATACAATTTATGTGGATGCTACCAAATCTCCATATGCATATCATTACACCTATGGATTGTATTTGTACCCTTACTATCACACCGATATTGATGTAACAGGTAATATTGTAGATGTTGAAAATAGCTATGGAGCTTATCCTGTTTACACCTACAGCACAAGTTTGAGTAACTACAAACGTTGGGATTATAACACCTATTACACCAAGAATATTTCTTACCAATATTGGTATTGCCCGTCTGG
>CAZYBT010000109.1:0-7812 GCA_964645755.1 uncultured Rhizobium sp. | reverse complement strand
AAAATTGGAATATAACTTTCTGGTGAGTTCATAGTTTGCAACAAAAATAATAAAACGCAAGTGTTATCAGTACACGATTCGAAAAAATATTGAAAAAAAATAAACAAACCATTTCTGTATTTTTGTTGTCTTATTTAATACATATGAAAAAGACATTACTTTCAAGTTTATTTTTTGCAAGCGTGATTACACTAGGTATCACATTATCAAGCAATTCAAGTGGTCCAGGTGGAAATAGAACAGGGTCGCCCGGAAGTTCAGGAAACTGTAGCAGCTGCCATGGTGGCGGAAATTTAAATGGTAGTCTCAGTGTGAGAATTGTAAACACAGGAGATACAATTCACCAAACAGTTTACACTCCTGGACAAGATTATGAAATTTATGTAAAAGCCAAAGGTAATTCTACAAAAATGGGATTTCAAGCAACGGTGGTGAATGCTGCAGGCGCTGCGGCAGGAACATTAGGAACTGCTCCAAGCGGCACAAATACTTATAATTCTGGAACTAAAGTGATTTGGGGACATACATCTCCTAGCGCTACAGGTACTTGGAGAATTAAATGGACTGCTCCTGTAAGTGGATCAAACGATGTTTCTGTTTTCGCTGCATCAGTTATATCAAACAGTAGCAATAACGATAATGGTGACCAACCAGTGACCGCAACTAACGCATCTAAAGAAGCTACTTCATCATCGGTTAGTTCAAAAGAACTTGAATCCATTCAAATTTTAGGCAATCCTGTTTCCGATGTTGTAAAGCTGAATCAAACAGTTAAACAAATGGCCGTGTGGAACAACGCAGGTCAATTGGTTGCGAAGTCGTTTCAATCAAATCAATGTGACATTCATACGCTCAATAGTGGAACATACTATTTACAGGTAATTACAAACAACAACCTCAATAAATTAATGGTGATTTCTGTGAACCATTGATTGTGAAATTACACAAATTTGATCATCAAAGGGACTCATTTTTTTGAGTCCCTTTTTTGTTCTTCTTTATCCAATGCCGAAGTAAACAATTTTGCGTTTTTGCGATGTTTTTGATAGTCTTTTTCAAAGATATGATACCCAGAGAAATCACTCTTAGCACAAAAGTATAAATATGAATGCTTTTGATAATTCAAAACAGCATCTATGGCTTTAATTGAAGGAATGCAAATTGGTCCAGGAGGTAAACCTTTATGCAAATACGTATTGTAAGGTGATTCATAATTCGTATTGGTAACCCTCTCATCCTTCCCTTTTGCGAAATTTACTGTTGGATCTGCTTGTAACTTCATTCCAATTCTAAATCTGTTTAAATAAACACCGGCAATATTTTCATATTCATTGCTTTGATTACTTTCTTTATTTACAATTGAAGCAATTGTAACAGCTTGATTGATGGACAAATTTTGGAACCTTAGTTTTTGTAAACGCTGAGAATTCCAAAATTTCTTCGATTCGATTTGCATTTTTGCTAACAATTCAAAAAAATCTACACTCATTGAAACATTGTATGTATTTGGAATAATCAGCTGTATCCATGTTGTATCATCTACACCAAATTTAGACAACATCACCTTGTCCATAAGTCCTTGATGCATCTCCATTGGTGTGATATCCAATTTACTCGATACAATATCTACAAACTTTTCTCTGGAAATTCCTGGAAGAATAACGAGATCAACCGCTTGTTTTCTGTTTTTTCTTAGCTTTTTGATCAAGGACCATGCTGAAACGTCGGATTCCAGATAAAGAACGCATGGTTTTACCTTTGTATACCCGAGTAATTTACACCAATTTGAAAATCCGAAAGGCAATGATAAACCTAATTGATTTTCAATTTGCATTTCCAAACTATCAAAAGACCATGTTTTTCTGACTTTAAAAACCACAGAGTCTTTATTTTGCGTAGAAATTGACAACATTGAAACAAACATGAAGATGATCAATATTACAATTCCAACCGAATAAATTACGACCTTATTTTTTCTTTTTGCCATTTTTCTTGAAATGCAAATTTGAGAAATTAATGTCAAACTAATCAATTGTGTAGGTAAATAGATTTGAATATTTAACTTTGCAATTGTGAAAATCGCGCTAATAGGTTACGGCAAAATGGGTAAAACCATTGAAAGACTTGCAATTGAGAGAGGACATACAATTTCCCATAAATTTTCAACAACCAATCCTTTTCTAAGCACAAATAATGTAGATGCAGATGTTGCAATTGAATTCACCGAGCCAAATTTGGTGGTTGAGCATATCCAGCATTGCAATAAAATTGGGTTACCTGTTGTGGTTGGTACAACAGCTTGGTATGATCAATTTGACGAAGTGAAAAAACATGTTGAAGATCACAATGGTTCATTGTTTTATGCCACCAATTTCAGTCTTGGTGTGAATTTGTTTTTTAAAGCAAATCAATTTTTAGCAAAATTGATGAATTTTTACCCAGAATATACCTGTTCTATCGAGGAAATTCATCACACAGAAAAAAAAGATGCTCCTAGTGGAACAGCTATCACCACCGCAGAAGGAATTATCAATGAGCATGATCAATATACTCAATGGAGTTTATTTCATGAGGGACAAAAAACTGACAAGTCAATACAAATCAATGCATTGAGATTGCCAAATGTGCCAGGAACTCACCATGTTTCCTACCAAAACAACATCGATAAAATTACATTATCGCACGAGGCTAAGAGTCGAGATGGTTTTGCTATTGGTTCCATTGTTGCAGCCGAATGGCTTTTTTCTAAAAAAGGTGTTTTTAATATGCAAGACTTACTTAATTTTGACAAATAGAATAATATCAAATGGAAAGCTATAATATTGGATTGTTTTTAGGACTTTGGATTGCAGCATTTTTGCTTACAAGACTCGGCCTATCAAAAATGTTTAAATTGGCTGGTAAAAATCCTTTACTGGCATGGGTGCCAATTTTAAATTGGTGGTATTGGATTCAATTAGTAGGCAGACCAAAGTGGTATATGGCCGGAATGGTTGTACCTGGTCTCAATATATTGTTTAGTTTCAATATAAAGTTGGATATTCTTCGAAGTTTTGGTAAACATAAGTTTTGGGAACATTTTGTTGGAATTGTATTTACGTTTGTATACTTCCCTATGATGTTTTTCGATAAAGAATTGAATTACTTTGGTGAAGGCGGTAACAAAGATTGGAGAGTGAAACATGTTCCAGTAGGTACTGGCGCCAGAGAATGGGCCGATGCTTTGCTTTTTGCTGCTTATGTTGCTGGTGGTATGAGAGCTCTTTATTTTGACCTTTATCAAATTCCAACCCCATCTATGGAATCTAATTTGATGGTGGGTGATTATTTGGTTGTATCAAGAGCCAAGGTGGGTATGAGGATTCCATTGACACCCATTACTGTTCCAGTTGTTGCTCCAAAAGAAATCATGGGTATTAAAGCTTACTCCGATTTAATCGAGCTACCTTACATGAGACTACCCGGTTGGTATACAATAAAAAATAACGATGTCATTGTCTTCAACTGGCCAGCTGATGAGGGATTCCCAACTGATAAAAAAGATAACTTTGTGAAACGTTGTGTTGGGGTACCAGGTGATAAACTTCAGGTAATCAAAGGACAAGTGTATATCAATGATAAAAAACTACCAACGGTGGGTAAACAGCAAAAAAGGTATTTGTTGTTACTTAAAGAAGGTATCACCCAGGAATTTATGTTAAAAAACAATCTAGGAGATTTTAATATCCCAGATCATTTGGCACCAGACATTTTAACCATGACAGAAAAAGCAGGTGGACGTCTCATACCATATTGGATATATACTTGGCCTTCTAATGCCGATCAAATCCGAAAAGATGAAATGGTGAGTATGATTATCGATGATTCTCATGATGAAGGAGATATGATGACGGATGAAACAGGTAAACCCAAATTGATTCGTCGTAAATATTTTCCAAATGTTGACAACAATGCATATTTAAAACACGACTGGGATTTAAATAATTACGGACCTATTTATTTGCCAAAAAGAGGCGAAACCATTACACTTACAACTCAAAATTGGGATATTTTGAAAACTGCCATTAACATTTACGAAAAAGCTGAAATTGTGACTCAAGGTGGTAAATTCTATTCCGGAAATGGAAGTGGACCAGAAATTAAATCTTACACGTTTAAACTTGGATATTATTGGATGATGGGTGATAACCGTTATAATAGTTTAGATTCTCGTGCATGGGGATATGTACCGGAAGACCATATCATTGGGAAACCAGTATTCACATTTTTTGGTTTGAAAAAAGTCATTGCAATGGATGAAATTGGACGTCCATTAATTCAAGATCAAACCATGATTTATGATTCCAAAGGCATAAGATGGAACAAAATATTTAGTTGGATTGAATAATCATCCACAACTGAAATAAACTAAAAAAGGGCTGCAATGCAGCCCTTTTTTAGTTTATTTCAGTTGAATTAAAAAATTTGTTGGTTTCTGTTCTGTGTGAAGTTGAACTTCATCGAAACAAACAAATAGTTGTCTTTCTGTTGCATGTTCCCCACTTGATTTCTGAATTGATGAGTAAGTTGCAACATTAAATTCGGCATGATAAAATATGTTGCTTCATTGCTGATGTTAAAAATATATCCTTTTTCACCTTGGCCAATCTCAGCCGTTTTTCTGTTCACTGCCGTATAATAATTTTTACGAATATCCGATCCATAGTTCTTTTCATCTTTATCAAATCCTTTCATTAAAAATGAAGTGACATTTCTGAATGTCCATCTCTGATATTTTTTTGGTTGTATAAATATCCTCATTAAAATTTCACGAAAATTGCTTTCCATTGGATGAGCTAGAGATTGATTGTATGAAGAATAATAATTACTCGACCAATGAGAATAAGTATAAGGACGTACTTGATTGAATTCTAAATTCAAATAACCACATTCAAGAAATTGAAATTCAGGTTTATAATATAATCCAAGTTGAAAACCAAACTTATTCAAGTAAGATTGACTTGTGAAAGCACTTTTGACATTAAATTCGTCTAAAACCATTTGAGAATAAACAGATAATTTGCTGTTCGTATATTTTGCATCCAAAGCAATCAATGCATTATCTCCAGAGCCTAAATCTCTTTCAATTGCTCTGTAAAAGATAATAGGATTGAAATAGTTTACATCAAAACTATTTCCTTCCCTGCTTTGAACAATCATTTCGGTAAGCCCTAATTCTAAACCGATTTTTTTAAATTCTAGTGACCCTCTATGAAGCGCTAAGTACTTTTTATTCAAAATTTTATTTGAATCCACTGATAAATCACCAATTAATTCTTTGAATAAATTCTGGTATTTAAACGGACCCAATTTGTATTGAATATTTAGGAATAATGAAGGAGGTGCAAAATCTGATAAGATTAAACTTCTCATCCCATTCCCAATGAATTGTTTATCATGACCAAAAGTTGCAACAATTTGATATATCGTTTCCTTTTTACTTGAATCAAGCTTTTCTAACAATTTGCCACTGACATAACCTGTTGCATAGAAATAATCAACAAATTTGAATGAATTTCTGTAAAATTTACCTATTCCCGGATATACCCTTTGAGAATCTTTATATTGATCAAGACTATGTCTGTAATCAGCTTGGTAATCCATGACCGTTGAATAAAATGTGAATTTGTCACCAAATTGACCGTAAATTTCTGCTCCCCTACCATTCAATAACGCTGAATCGGAAAATGCCGATTTTCTGCTGTATGAAAAATCGATTACGGGATTTAATACAAAATAGTCTTGTTTATCTTCACTTTCCCAACTAAAAAACCGATTGGGATTTGTTAGAAGCGACTCCTCACCTATTTTTTTTATCCATTTGTAACTCGTTAATGACAATCGTTTTTTGCCAAAATATTCTGGATTATTCCACGAAAAATACGAAAAATATCTGTTGGAAAATTCTGAAAAATGCGAATCTACTTCAACATTTTGTTTTGATTGAGGTACAAAACGATGGGTAGATAAACTCTTTAAATCTTTGGCTGTTAGAAAATCGTCTTCAAGCGTATTTGCCTGTATCAAACGATATTGTGCATTCAACGGAAAACAACAATAAAATGCAACTATCAAGAAACTAAACCATCTTTTTTTGAACATTTGAATTGAATTATAGTGTTGGAATATTCACCGCAACACTTTTCCCAACAATGTTTCCTGCAAAATTTTTAATGTCGCATTCGTTGTAAGGATTTAGTTGGGCATATTCTTCATTTGTAATGAGTTTCAAATTGTGTAACAATTCCTGTGCCACTTGATATTGAGGACCCATTTTGCCATCATCTATTTTGATTGCTATTCCCCACTTTTTTTCGGGTATTGCCAAGCAATAAATACCGTCGGCACCAGTTTTACCGATGATTCTACCTTTTGTTACTTTCATCAAATCGGTGCAATACCTTTGACTACCTGCCACTAATTCAGGAAATTGTGTAACGGCTTCAACTACCATTTTGCAGGCTTTATCTAACTCTGGGTTACCAAAGTGATTCGCAATCAGGTTTTTATATGCAACTGCTTGCTTATAGATACTCATTCCAAATATTGGAGCGCTGCACCCGTCTACACCAACGTGCAATTCATTTTCAGGAGTCTCATAAAACATGGATACATATTTTTTAATTTCCTGCTGCATGGGATGTTCGGGCGACAAATATGAAGCGGTATCCCAGCTTTTTGCCTTGCAATAAGCCAAGAAGCCAGCATGTTTACCACTACAATTGTTGTGCAATTGACTCGGATCTTTATCGGATTTTATCAATAAATGTAAATCTTTTTTGAGTGTTGGAGCTTGGGCACCACACTTCAAATCAGATTCTCGCAGTTCAAGTCCCTCAAGAATTTCCAAAACCAATGATTGATGAATCGATTCACCATTGTGAGAACCGCACATGATTGCAAGATCTTTTAATGATAAATTCAGTTTTTCAAAATTCCCGGACATGAGCAACGGGATATGCTGAAAATATTTCATTGCAGAACGAGGATAAGCGATTTGATTCACGTCACCAACGTGATAAATCATCTCTCCATTTTGATCAACAACACAAATTACCCCTCTGTGGAAACTTTCTACCACATCACCTCTTCTAACTTCTACTAAAATCGGATTCATTCTATAATTGATGTTGAGCGAGCAAAAACAACACAGCCATGCGCACAGCCACGCCATTTTCAACCTGCTCTAAAATAATACTTTGATTGCTGTCTGCCACTTCACTTGTAATTTCAACACCTCGATTGATTGGCCCCGGATGCATAATCACAATTTCCTTATCAAGTTGATTGAGTCTATTCATTGTCAATCCAAATAGTTGAGAATATTCTTTAATCGAAGGGAAAAATCTTTGATCTTGGCGTTCTAATTGAATGCGTAACATATTGGCAACGTCGCACCATTTAAGGGCTTCATCGAGATTATGCGATACTTTAACTCCCAATTTTTCAATATGTTTTGGAATCAAAGTTGCAGGGCCACAAACCATCACTTCTGCCCCCATGGTTTGAAGACAGTAAATATTGCTTAATGCCACTCTCGAATGTTTAATGTCGCCAACAATAACAATTTTTTTTCCTTTTAAATCACCTAATTGTTTCCTGATAGAAAATGCATCCAATAAAGCTTGAGTTGGATGTTCGTGTGTTCCATCTCCGGCATTTACAATTTGCGACTTTACATTTTTAGCCAAAAACATACAAGCTCCAGGCGCGGGATGTCGCATCACCACCATATCTACCTTCATGCTGAGAATGTTGTTGACAGTATCGATT
>CAZYBT010000108.1:7480-8261 GCA_964645755.1 uncultured Rhizobium sp. | reverse complement strand
GTTTGGTAACCATTCATGGTACAATCATGGTATTCTATGTACTTACTGCAGGATTGAGTGGAACATTTAGTAACCTTCTTATTCCGTTACAGTTAGGTGCAAGAGACATGGCTTCGCCGTTCATGAATATGTTGAGCTATTGGTTCTTCTTCATGTCTTCGGTGGTGCTTTTAATTTCAATATTTATTGAAACAGGTCCAGCTTCTGGTGGATGGACAGTTTACCCACCATTGTCTGCTTTAGATAAAGCGATGCCAGGTTCTGGCTTAGGTATGACATTGTGGTTAACAGCAATTGCGTTGTTTATTGTTTCTTCGTTGTTAGGTGGTATTAACTACATTTCAACGGTATTGAATATGAGAACAAAAGGAATGAGCATGAACCGTATGCCTTTAACAATTTGGGCATTCTTCTTTACTGCGGTATTAGGACTTTTATCTTTCCCTGTACTTTTGGGTGCGGCGTTGTTTTTGATTTTCGATAGAAGTTTTGGTACATCATTCTACTTGTCAGATATCTATTTAGAGGGAGTAGGAGCATTAGAAAATATTGGTGGTAGCCCGGTTTTGTATCAGCATTTGTTTTGGTTCTTAGGTCACCCTGAGGTTTATATCATTTTGATGCCTGCATTGGGTATCACATCGGAGGTAATTTCTACAAACGCTCGTAAACCAATTTTCGGATATACAGCAATGATTATTTCATTGATGGGTATCTCAGTGTTGTCTTTTATTGTATGGGGTCACCATATGTTCATCACGGGTATGAATCCATTCTTGGG
>CAZYBT010000108.1:0-7470 GCA_964645755.1 uncultured Rhizobium sp. | reverse complement strand
ACATTGATTATTGCGGTGCCATCGGCTGTAAAGGCGTTTAATTATTTGACAACTTTGTGGAAAGGTAATTTGCGATTTACTCCAGCAATGTTGTTCTCAATTGGTTTGGTTTCATTCTTCATCTCTGGAGGTTTAACAGGTATCTATTTGGGTAATGCCGCTTTAGATATTCAATTGCATGATAGTTATTTCGTTGTTGCGCATTTCCATTTGGTAATGGGCTCAGCTGCAATCTTTGGTATGTTTGCTGGTATTTACCACTGGTTCCCTAAAATGTTTGGTAAAATGATGAACAAAACTCTAGGATATTTCCATTTTTGGTTCACATTTATTTCGGCATACTTGGTGTTCTTCCCTATGCATTTCATGGGATTAGCTGGTGTGCCTCGTAGATATTATCAGTTCACTTTGGTGAAAGAATTTGGAGTTTGGGCCGATGTAAACATTTTGATTACTCTAGCGGCAATCTTGGGTGGCTTAGCACAGTTGTTCTTCATTTTCAACTTCTTCTACAGCATTTTCAAAGGTAAAAAGGCAGAACAAAATCCTTGGCAGTCGAATACCCTTGAATGGAGCACTCCTGTTGAACATATTCACGGTAACTGGCCTGGTGAAATTCCAACAGTTTATCGTGGTCCTTATGAGTACTCGCGTCCAGATAGAGAAGAAGATTTCTTCCCTCAATACATTGCCGATGAGCAAGCACCAGAAGTTGCAGCACAAGAAGGTGTTGTTACTGAAGGTGACGAAGTGAAGAAAGAGGAAACAGAAAGCAGCGTGTTCTTCTCTGCAATCAAACGTGTGTTTGGATTGAGCTAAAATGAATTCAATAGATTCTACAAGAATCGTTAAATTATACAGACGAATAGGTTTAATTACCTGTTCGTCTGTTTTTTTATTATTTCTTTTTGGGGGACTTGTGAGGGCAACCGGCTCAGGAATGGGTTGTCCAGATTGGCCTAAGTGCTTTGGTCTATTGGCACCTCCAACTTGTGAATGCCAGCTCCCCAGTAATTATCAAGAAATATTTCAGGCAAAACGACATAAAAAGGTTGAAAAGTTTCTTAAAACATTGCGTGCTTTCGGATTGATTGAACGTGCGGATAAAATTGCTGCTGACAAAAATTTATATTTACAAGAAAAATTTGATCCAATAAAGGCTTGGATTGAGTATATCAATCGTTTATTTGGTGTGTTATCTGGTTTGTTAGCAGTGTTGTTTTTGGTTTTATCTATCAAGTACAAAGCGCTTAAATCAACCAGATTGTGGTCAATTATTGGCTTTATTATGCTTTTGCTGAATGCTTGGCTTGGGAGTGTTGTGGTGACAACTAATTTGTTACCGGGAATAGTTTCATTGCATTTTTTATTGTCGTTCTTTTGTTTGTTTGCTTTCGTTTTAGCCGTACAAAAGGTGAGTCCAATAATTAAGTTGCATCATGAGGGGAATCGCAGTCAATGGTTTTTCTTGTGGCTGATTGTTTTTGTAGTGGTTATTTTGGGTACATGGTCTAGAGAACAAGTGGATATGCTGAAAGGTTCTTCTATGTTATATTTAGATGGAAATTCATCGGGCATGCTCAATTATGTTGGAATGGATTGGTTATTTATTGTTCATAGGTTTGTACCGGGTGCAATATTGTTATACAGTTTAAGGGAGTATTGGAATTCCCGTAAATTGGTAAATCAAAACAGCGCTGATTTTTCTAACTCGGTGAAGCCTTCAACGCATTGGTTGATGATTTTGGTGTTTACGGTGTTACAAATTTGTTTGGGAGCGGTGCATATTGTTTATGTTGTTCCGGCATGGACACAAATTGCTCATGTAGTTTTAGGAAGTGCCTTATTGAGTTATAGTTTTATGGTTTGGTTGTCATTTAGGAATGTAAATTCATGAAAGAAGTATTTAAGAGTTACGCGCAGTTAGTAAAGTTTAGATTATCGAGTACGGTTGTAGCGACTTCCGTATTTGGGTATATTTTGGCTTTAAAATACACTTATGGAGATTTGTGGACAGATAATTTCAATTGGACAGTTTTTTTAGGTGTTTTATTTGGGGGAATGTTGATTGTTTTTGCTTCCAACGGGTTGAATCAAATTATTGAGAAGGACAATGATTCAAAAATGAATCGCACAGCGAATAGGCCAATTGTAGAGGAGCGAATTCCTGTGAAAGATGCGAGAATTTTTTGCTGGGTAACTGGATTTTTGGGTATTGCAATATTAGGGGTAACTGGGGCTGGATTTTTGGCAATTTTGTTAGGTGCGCTAAGTTTGGTCGTATACGTATTTATTTACACTCCAATGAAGCAAGTAACTTCTTTGGCGGTTATGGTAGGAGCTATTCCTGGGGCATTGCCTCCATTAATTGGATATTGTGCTGTGATTCCTAGATTGGAAGAATTGGGTATTATATTGTTTTTAATTCAATTTTTTTGGCAGTTTCCTCATTTTTGGGCGATTGCTTGGTTACTGCACGATGATTATCAAAAGGCTGGTTACTGGTTGTTGCCTTCTGGTGGAGGTAGAGATAAAAGAAGTGCTTTACAAATATTGATTTACACTATTTTGTTGAATTTAGTGAGTATGATGCCCATGTTATATGGGTTGTCGTCAATTAAAGTGATGATAGTAATTTTACCTTTAAGTGTATATTTTTTATTCAAGTCGGTGGTGTTGTTTAGGTCACTCGAAATAAAAGATGCAAGAAAATTACTTTATGCATCGTTTTTATACACTCCTGTTGTATTTTTGTCGTACATATTGTTTTAATGAAGACTCAAGTTCATAAAGATCCAGCACCTGCAGTTGCGCCATCAAAGTTTAATTTGTGGTTGTTTATGTTGGCGAGTTCAATGTTGTTTGCAGCAGTGGTAAGTGCATTTATCGTGCATAGGCCAGATGCTGAACAAAAAAATGCGTGGACCGTTTTTGATTTGCCAATTTATTTTTTGTATTCATTGGTGATTGTTTTGATAAGTAGTATCACAATCCAGTATGCATTTAAAATGGCTAAAAAGGATGAAATTTCGTCTAATCGTTGGTTCTTAGGTATTACCTGGATCTTGGGAATTTTGTTTTGTTTGAGTCAATTTTTTGGTTGGAAACAACTTGTAAGTCTAGATTTAACGTTTGTTAACTCAAGACCTGAAGATATTTCTGCATCTTATGTCTATGTAATTACCGCGCTTCACGTATTGCACGTTTTAGGTGGAATTATATTATTATCAATAAGTTGGGTGCAGTCTATGAAATTAAATGTTCACAAAAAGAATCTTACATTAATGTCAATTACAAATACTTATTGGCATTTTGTAGGAATATTGTGGATTTTGTTATATTTATTCCTTTATTTCGCAAAGTAAATTTACCCAATGGCAAATCATTCAGAAGCAGCTTTCGAGAAGCAGCCCATGTGGGCGGGAGGCAGATCGCCTTTTAACGTTAGTTATGGAAAATTAATGATGTGGATCTTCCTTTTATCGGATGCATTCACATTTTCTAGTCTACTAGTACAGTATGGTGCACAACGTTTTTCAAACGTTCAAACCGCTGTAACAACTAAATGGCCTGACCCAGCGTCTATTTTTAATCACTTCCCATTCTTACACGGTTTACATTTGCCGTTGTTGTTTGTGAGTGTGATGACATTCATTTTGATTTTGAGTTCAGTAACTATGGTTTTGGCTGTGGAAGCGGGACACAGAAACAGCAAAAAAGAGGTACAACGTTACATGTTTTACACCATTTTAGGTGGTATTGCATTTTTAAGTTGTCAGGCATGGGAGTGGGCAACATTCATTCATGAAGGTGCTCGCCTCGATGGAAATACTTTCGGCATAACCAAAGCTGGATACGATCACTTGCATAGTGTTGGATTTGGTAGTCACTTCGAATGGAATGTAGCTGTGGATAGAACAAATGGTCCTGTTCCATTTGCCGCATTGTTTTTCATAGTAACAGGTTTCCATGGTTTCCACGTGTTTAGTGGTGTTGTAATCAATGTGGTGGTTTACATCATGACAGTGAGGGGTGTATTCGAACGTCGTGGTCATTATGAGATGGTAGAAAAAGCCGGTTTGTATTGGCATTTTGTAGATTTGGTTTGGGTATTTGTATTTACCTTCTTTTATTTAATTTAATCTAAAGTAAAAAAATTATAATATGGAATTTTATTCAAAACCAGGCGAATATGATGCAATCAATTATATTCCGCATACAGAGAGCCACGGAACAAAAGAGTTATGGAAAACCTTTTGGTTGCTATTAGGAATCACAATCTTAGATTTCGTGATATACTTTGTGATGGGGCCTTCAGGATTTAGAAACTTTATTTTTATTGTTTTTGGATTGGTTAAAGCTTATTACATTGTTGGTGCATTTATGCATTTGAAAAATGAAAAAATCAATCTTGCATTGATGATCGTGGTTCCAACATTATTTATTATGGGATTGATTTGGGTTATGCTTTGGGAAGGTAATGCAATTACTGAATCTCACACACATCATCCAGTAGAAGCACATACAGAAGTTCATAAATAAATATGAGTTTTCTAAAAAGTCGAAAATTTAAGGTGGCCGCAGTAGCGGCCATCGTTGTTTTACCCATATTCGCGGTATTTTTTTGGAGTAAAGCAAAATGGGTGCACCAGCCTTTACCTTATTTGGGCGAAACAATTATAAATCCAGATGGTACTAAGGAATATCACACGGTAGGTGATATTGTTTTGTATAATCAACATGGAAAAAAAATATCCCTCCATGATTTTGATTCTAGTATTGTGGTTGCAAACATCTTCTTTGCTACTTGTCCTGAAATTTGTCCAACAATGAATAAACAAATTCAATCGGTGGCTGAGGGATATCAGAGAGAAAACAATATTCAATTTTTGACTGTTAGTATAGACCCCGAATCAGATTCGATACCCGTTATTGCAGATTATGCGAAAGCTTACAATGCCGATATTTACAAAAGAACTTTTGCTACAGGTAGTAAAAGCGAGATATATGATTGGGTACTCAATGATTTGAAGTTGGCAACAGAACAAAAAGGAGCAGATTTTATTCATGACGATAAGGTAGTTATCATAGACAAGGAGAGACATATCAGGGCAATTTTACCAACCATTGGTAAAACGAATAGTGAAAAGATAAAAATGATTCAACGCATCAAAGACGATATTGAAAATTTAAAATATGAATACAGACAAAAAGAATTGGATAAGTGATAAAGGCTTTTTTTGGCTTGTCCTTGGAATTTCATTGGTAATTCCGGTTGTGGTAGTCTTGTTGCAAATGATTCCGGCTGAGTTTAGACCATCGGCAACGTTTGCTAAGCAGTTGCCTAAATTGAATGCAATGATCAACTCACTTGTGAGTATATGCTTGTTTTTGGGATATAGGGCTATTCGCTACAAAAAAGACAAAGCACTTCATCAGAAATTCATGCTCGGCGCATTTGTGTTATCATCGATGTTTTTGATTAGTTATGTCATTTATCATCTCACATTGCCACCCGTGCCATATTGCAATCCAGGCTTGATGAAAGTCATTTATTTGGTGATACTTGCATCGCACATCATATTGGCTGCTGTTATTTTACCGATGGTATTGTATACTATATATTTCAGCACATCTGGAAATTTTGACAAACACAAGAAATTGGCACGATGGACATATCCTTTATGGTTATATGTTTCTGTAACGGGAGTGGTTGTTTATTTGATGTTAGCCCCTTGTTTAAAATGATATGAAAAAGTATTTGGCACTTATATTATTGGTTTTCGCAGGAATTTTTTCGGTTGAGGCGCAATGTCCTATGTGCAAGGCGGCATTAACGAGTAATCGTGATCATGCACATAAAAATGACCGTAAGTTTGGAAATGGGATAAACAAGGGAATTTTGTTTTTATTATCTGCGCCATATATTCTAATTGGTACAGCTGGCTTTGTTTATTATAAAGCTCAGAAAAAGAAAAAGTTGGCAAATGGAATCTAAAAGAAGAGCGGGTGTTTGGGCTTTCTTAAACTCTAAATGTCCACGATGTGGAAAGGGAAAAGTGTTTTCTGGCTCAATGTTTAATTATCGGACATTTGCAGATACGTTATATGAATGTCCAAATTGCAAATTAAGCTATGAACCAGAGCCTGGTTTTTTCTTTGGTGCAATGTATTGGAGTTACGCGTTGATTGTAGGCACAATTATTATTGGCTCAATTACTTTGAGTTTATTGGGGATGTTCGATTATGCAATTTATGCGATACCATTATTTATCATCATTATGTTACCATTGGCATTTCGTCACAGCCGGTTGCTCATGTTGTATGTTGTTTATCCGTTAATGTATACTGAAAAGTTTTTTGGTAAAACGGGATCTACCTCCGAAAGCAACGCCAAGGAAACTGACGAAGAGATTGAGGAAGTTTTATAGGAAATATTGAATGCATAAACATAAAAAAAAGGGCTTTTGAAAGCCCTTTTTTGTTACACTTAAATTGTATATAATTAAGCTTCAGATGATTCTTCTGGTTGAACTTCAACCACATCCTCACCGGCATTGTTTTTAGCAATAATTTTTGCTTCGATATCTGCAAGTAATTCCGGATTGTCTTCTAAAAGATCTTTTACAGTATCTCTACCTTGACCGAGTTTGGTACCATCGTAGCTGAACCAACTACCACTTTTTTGAACGATTCCTGCGTCTACGGCAATATCAAGAACTTCACCAACACGGCTAATTCCTTTTCCGTACATAATATCAAATTCAACAACTCTAAATGGAGGTGCAACTTTATTTTTTGCAACTTTTACTTTGGTTCTGTTACCAATAATTTGATCACCATCTTTGATTTGAGCATTTCTTCTGATATCTAAACGTATAGAAGCATAGAATTTAAGAGCGTTACCACCAGTTGTTGTTTCAGGGTTTCCAAACATTACCCCAATTTTTTCACGCAATTGGTTGATGAAGATCGCAACACAGCCAGTTTTATTGATGGAACCAGTAAGTTTTCTCAATGCTTGACTCATTAAACGGGCATGTAATCCCATTTTACTATCACCCATGTCACCTTCTATTTCTGCACGGGGCACGAGAGCTGCAACAGAGTCAATCACAAGCACATCAATTGCGCCAGAGCGAATCAAATTATCGGCGATTTCGAGGGCTTGTTCTCCATCATCAGGTTGTGAGATGAGAAGGTTGCTTGTATCGATCCCTAATTTTTCGGCATAGAATTTATCAAAGGCGTGTTCGGCATCAATAAATGCGCAAATGCCACCTTTTTTCTGTGCTTGAGCAATGGTATGCAGAGCAATGGTTGTTTTACCAGAACTTTCTGGTCCGTAGATTTCTATAATACGACCGCGTGGGAAACCACCAACGCCCAATGCTATATCCAAACCAAATGAACCAGTTGAAATAACATCAACTGCAATCGATTTGGTATCATCCATTTTCATTACGATGC